>SXHP01000097.1 GCA_005773165.1 Sphingomonadales bacterium
CGCGCGGGCGAGCTGCTGGTCGAGGCGGCGCAGCTCCTCGGCCGCGCGGGCGCGCTCCACCGCGGCGCGGTCGATGTCCGCGCCCGCGTCGGTCCCGGTGATCGCGGCGTCGATCAACGTGCCCTCCGCCGACTGGACCAGATCGATGCCCTGCTTGCCGAACGCGCGGGCGATCTCGGGCGCGAGCTTGAACGCGAGCATCGCCTCCACCGCATTCTCGCCGGTCAGCGTGTAGCGCATGCCGGTGATCCGGCAGCGCGCGACGCCCAGCTTCTCGCACGCCGCCGCATGCGCCTCCTGCGCGCCCGCGATCCGCGCCGCGGGGAGCTTGAAGGCGTAGCGATAGTCGAAGGCGACGCCGGGCGCGGCGGTAACGCGGATGCCGGGTGCGGGAGGAATCGCGCTCTCGGCCGCGGGCGGCGCGACGTCGTAGGTCGTCATGCTCTCGCGCTGCTCGTCTGGCGCCTTCGAACATGCCGCGATCAGGAGGACGCCTACGAAAACCAGCCGCGGCATCGCCACTCTCCCGCTCGTCGGCATACACCATCAGCTAAGTAGGAATTGCGGTCAAGCGGTCTTCATCATCGGCCGGCCAGCCCTTCGCGGATCAGCCGCTTGGCCTCTTCCCAGGCGGGGGTGTTCGGCGCGACGAGCTCGACATGGCCGGTCTCGGGCACGGTGTGGAGCGTCGCGCGGTCGCCCGCCGCTTCGGCCATGTTCATATAGGCGGTCGCCATCCGGTATGGGATGATCCGGTCCTCGCGGCCGTTGACCAGGTCTTGGCGAACGCCGAGCGGGAGGAGGCGGGGGACGGAGGTGTCGGCATACGGATCGGCGCGACCGCTGCCGATCAGCTTGGCGATGACTTCGGTGCCGCAGCCGTTGTCGGGGCTCGCGGCGGTCGCCTCCAGATCGGGGAGCCCGCCGAGGCTGACCACCCGTGCAAGAGGCAGCGGATCGCGGGTGCGCAGCGGGCTTTCCGCGGGGAGCTTGCGTCGCCCGGCGAGCCACAGCGCGAGATGCCCGCCCGCCGAGTGGCCCACGGCGACGACGCGGCTTGTGTCTAGCCCGAACCGCTTCGCCTCCGCGCGCAGCCGGTCGGTCGCGGCGGCGGCGTCGGCGAAGGTGCCGGGATAGCCGCCGCCCGCGCGATCGACTCCGCGATAGTCGATGTTCCACACCGAGATGCCCCCCGCACGCAGGTCGGCGGCGATCCAGTTCATTAGGGTGCGGTCGGCGATCTTGGTCTGCCAGCAGCCGCCGTGAACCATGACGACGGTCGGGTGCGGGCCCTTGCCCGCAGGCAGCCAGACGTCGACGATCTGATACGGATCGGCCCCATAGGAGACGCTCGCGTCGGCCACCGGGCGGGGGCGGGCGGTGAGGTCCGCCCAGGTCATGCGGGGGGTGTCGGCGGCCATCAGGGCTCCGGCGGCGAGAAGAAGGAGGCGGCGCATGCCCGTTGATAATGGCGCTTGCGATGTTGGAGAACCCGCGTCAGCAAGCGGGTCCGCTCTTTCTCATCGCCCGGAACCGCAAACCTCCCTCGCGCGCTGATCCGCGCAAACAGGAGGATGCGATGACCGAACCCATGACCCCTGGCGACCAGGCTCCCCCAGGCACGCCCGGCACCGGCGAGAACACCTGCCCTGATTGCGGCGGCAGCGGCGCGATCGACGGCCGACCCTGCGCGAATTGCGACGGAACCGGGACCATCGTGGAGGGGATCGGCGGCGCCTGACACCCTGCCGGGCGCGACGTTCGAGTGACTTTCCGCGAGGGCCCACGTTCCGCAACGACAGCGAAACCGCCTCTCCTTAGCCTCTACTTCCGCGCTCCCGCCGGAAACCCGCCCTTTACCATGCGGCCCTACACCGCCTCCCAAGCGGAGGCGCGCGCGTGAAGATCCTCGTCCTGTCGACCCTTTATCCCAACGCGGTCCAGCGACGGCACGGGATCTTCATCGAGCACCGCGTCGCGCACCTGCAGGCGGCGGCGGGGGACGAGGTGCGCGTGGTCGCGCCGGTGCCGTGGTTTCCCTTCAAGAACCCGCGGTTCGGCGCCTATGCCGATCACGCCCGCGCGCCCCGCAACGCCGAGCGGCGCGGGCTTCCCATCGTCCATCCGCGCTTCCCGACGATCCCCAAGGTCGGGATGACCGCCGCGCCCTGGCTGATGGCGGCCGCGCTCGCCCGGCCGATCGCGGCTGTCCGGCGCGACTTCGACTTCGACGTGATCGACAGCTATTACCTCTACCCCGACGGCGTCGCGGCGGCGCTGCTCGGCCGCTGGTTCGACCGGCCGGTGGTGATGTCGGCTCTCGGCACCGACGTCAGCCTGATCCCCGAATGGCGGCTGCCCCGCGCGATGATCCTGGATGCGGTCGAACGCGCCGCGCATGTGACCGCGGTCTGCGGCGCGTTGCGCGACGGGCTGATCGACCTGGGTGCGGACCCGGCGAAGGTCAGCGTCGTCGAGCACGGCGTCGATCTCGACCTCTTCCGCCCGCCCGCCGACCGCGCGGCGCTGCGTCGCGAGATGGCGCTCGACGGCCCGACCCTGCTGTCGGTCGGGCATCTCATCGACCGCAAGGGCCATGATTTCGCGATCCGGGCGCTCGCCGAGCTCCCCGGCGTCACCCTGCTGATCGCGGGCGACGGCCCGCGCGACGCGGCGCTGCGCGCGCTGGCGAAGGCGCAGGGGGTCGAGGACCGCGTCCGCTTTCTCGGCCACGTCGATCAGCACCGCTTGCCCGCGCTCTACGGCGCGGCGGATGCGACGCTCTCCTGTTCCGACCGAGAGGGGATCGCCAACGTCCTGCTGGAATCGCTCGCCTGCGGCACGCCGCTGGTCGCGACGCCCGTCTGGGGCTCGCCCGAGGTGGTGCGCGTGGCGGAGGCCGGGCTGCTCGTCGCCGAGCGCTCGGACGCAGCGATCGCGCAAGGCGCGGCGACGCTGCTCGCGAACCTGCCCGACCGCGCCGCTACGCGGCGGTTCGGCGAACGGTATGATTGGGCGGAGACGGGGCGGCAGCACCGGGCTATTCTGGCGGGGGCGGTGGCGAAGTATTGTTTGCCGAGATCGGTCGGACAGCACGATGCACGCTTGAGGGCGTAGGGCCGCCGGTCGCCTAAGTTCCTCCGTCACCCCGGACTTGTTCCGGGGTCCAGCGCTCGGCAGGCGATGCGGATGAAGGCTCCATCTTCTCGCTAGCGGCACCCTGGACCCCGGAACAAGGCTCTGCCGAGCTTGTCGAGGTATCCGGGGTGACGGATGGCGGGAGGCAGCGGTTTGATCTCCTTAAGTGCGGTGCTATCCCACGCCGCCAATGGCCACCGACATTCTCGAACCCATCGACGCGCCCTTCGACAGCGCGCTCAGCGAACGCTATCTCGTCTATGCGCTGTCGACGATCACTGCGCGGTCGCTGCCCGACGTCCGCGACGGGCTGAAGCCGGTCCACCGCCGCCTGCTCTGGGCGATGCGCTTGCTCCGTCTCGATCCGGCGCAAGGGTATAAGAAGTGCGCGCGCGTCGTCGGCGACGTGATCGGC
>SXHP01000098.1 GCA_005773165.1 Sphingomonadales bacterium
CGGATGAGGCGAAAGGTCGCCTGGTTCTCGGCCGGGGTCGCGTCCTCCATCCAGAACAGGCGGAACGGTTCGAGATCCCTGCCGAGACGCGCCGCCTCGATCGGAGTCAGGCGGTGATGGACGTCATGGAGCAGTTCGACGTCCCAGCCCAGCAATTCACGGGCGCGCTCGAACAACGGCGGCACGGAACGGAGGTACTTGGATGTCGACCACAAGGTTTCGGTCGGCAGATCGGCGTCCGCAGGCTCGTAGAAGTAGCGGTCCTTCGACACCCCATAGGTCGCGGCAAGCCCGGGCACGCCCGACTGGAGGCGAATGGCCTTGTAGCCGAGCTCGGCGTAATGACGCGCATTGTCGAGGGTCTCCTCGGCGTCGCGACCATTGGCGTGGCCGTAGACGGCGCACCCCTCGCGCGCCGCCCCGCCGAGTAGCTGATAAAGGGGCAGCCCAGCGATCTTGCCCTTGATGTCCCACAAGGCGGTATCGACCGCGGCGATCGCCGACATGGTGACGGGTCCGCGCCGCCAGTACGCGCCCTTGTAGAGATACTGCCAGATGTCCTCGATCCGATGCGCGTCGCGGCCGATCAGGCACGGCGCGACATGGTCGACCAGATAGCTGGCGACGCTGAGTTCGCGACCGTTGAGGGTGGCGTCGCCCAGACCGTAGACGCCCTCGTCGGTCTCGATCTTGAGCGTGACGAAGTTTCGTCCCGGGCATGTGACGATGACCCGCGCGGCGGTGATCCGGGGCATCAGGCGACGTCCAGCGTAGCGGTCTTGAGGTCGACCGAATTGGGCCCGGCCATGATCGTGAAGCGGCCGGGCTCGACCACTTCCTCCATGTCTCGGTTCCACAAGGCGAAGGCGCGGCGGTCGAGCGTGACGGTCACCGTCCGCGATTCGCCGGGCGCGAGCGTCACCCGCTCGAAGCCGACGAGCTTCTTTATCGGTTGGGTGACGCTCGCCACGTCGTCGCGGATGTAGACCTGCACCACTTCGTCGCCCGCACGGTCGCCGATGTTGCGGACCGCGACCGCGACGTCGACCGAACCGGCGATGCCGATCCGCGGCTGCGAAAGGACGAGCGCGCCCAGTTCGAAGCGGGTGTAGCTGAGCCCGTGGCCGAAGGGGAACAGCGGGCTGGTCGTGTCGAACAGATAGCCGCGGCCGACGCTCGGCTTCGAGTCGTAGTAGAGCGGCAGCTGCCCCGCGTTACGCGCGACGGTGACGGGCAGCTTGGCCCCCGGATTGACGTCACCCCACAAGGCGTCGGCCATCGCTGTGCCGCCTTCCTGGCCCGGATACCAGCAGCCGAGCACCGCATTGGCGCGCGCGATGACGTTGGGCCAGCTCGGCGGGCGGCCGTTGATCGCGCAGACGACGATCGGCTTGGCCGTTGCGGCGAGCGCATCGAACAATTCGTTCTGCTCGCCGACCAGATCCAGGCTGGTGCGGTCGCCGAGGTGGTTCTTGGCGAAGCCCTCGCGGCTGGTCTGTTCGGTGTCGCCGATCGCGAGGATGACGAGGTCGGCCCCGCGCGCGACCTCCACCGCTTCAGCAATCAGGCGGCGGTTCTCGGCCGGGTCGGCGAGCAGCACCTCGTCCACCGAGCGGTCCTCGCTGCGGGTGATGAACACGCCTTGTGCGTGGACCACCTCCGCGCGGCCCTTGAGCTTGGCGCGAATGCCGTCGAGCAGCGACACCGCCTGGCGCGGCTCGCTCGAATAGCCGCCGAGCCGCGCGATCGCAGCATTGGGGCCGATCACCGCGACGCGCCGGTGTGCGCCGGGCTTGAGCGGCAGCGTGCCGTCGTTGGTGAGCAGGCACAGCGAGCGCTGCGCGGCCTTCAACGCCAACGCGCGGGCCTCCGCATTGCCGGTCAGCCGCTGCGCGGTGCGCAGGTCGGCGTAGGGGTTTTCGAACATCCCCGCGCGAAACTTGAGCGTCAGCATGCGCGCGCACGCCGCGTCCACCGCGGCCTGCGCGACGCGGCCGTCACGAACCTGGGCGACCAGCGTGCGAAAGGCGGTGCCGTCGGGGAGTTCGCTGTCCACGCCCGCATGAAGCGCCGCGCTCGCGCTCGCCTCCGTGTCGGGGGTGACGCGGTGGATGGTGGCGAGCTCCTCGACCGCGCCGTAATCCGAGACGATCGCGCCGTCGAAATTCCACTCGCCGCGCAGCACGTCGGTCAGCAGCCAGCGGCTGGCGTGGCTGGGGACGCCGTCCAGCTCGTTGTACGACGGCATCACCGCGGCGATCCCGGTGCGTTCGACCACCGCGCGGAACGGCGGAAAGAAGTGGCTGCGGAGCTCACGCTCGGCGAGCGGCGCGGGGCCGATGTTGTTGCCCGCCTGAGGCTGGCCGTGTCCGGTCATGTGCTTGAGCGTGGCGAAGACCTTGCCCGGCGCGAGCGTCGCGCCCTCGCCCTGAAGCCCCTGAACCGCGGCGACGCCCATCTCGCCGCAGAGATAGGGGTCTTCGCCGAACGTTTCCTCGATCCGGCCCCAGCGCGGGTCGCGCGCGATGTCGACGACGGGCGAGAGCGTCAGGTGGCTGCCGTGCGCGCGGACCTCGCGGCCGATCACGCTCTGGATGTCGCGCATCAGCACGGTGTCGAACGTGCCCGCAAGCCCGATCGCCTGGGGGAACATGGTCGCGTCGGGGGCCATGTAGCCGTGGAGCGACTCCTCGTGGAACAGCACCGGGATGCCGAGCCGGGTCTCGCGCGTCGCCCAGCGTTGCACCGCGTTGACGAAGGCGATCGTGGACGCCGCGCCCCGCCAGCGCGCGCCCGAGCCGCCCGCGACGTTGGCGACCTGCGGCCCGCCCCGCCGGTCCGATGGGCGGGTCACCTGGCCGAAGCCGTGGGGATAGGCGGCGCTCGCCTTGGCGGCGTCGAAGTCGAGCCCGCCTGTGACCATGATGTCCGCCTTCGCGCCCCAGAGCGCGATGATCTGCCCGACCTTCTCCTCCAGCGTCATCCGCCCGAGCAGATCGCGGACGCGCAGGTCGACGGGCGCGCGTGCGTCCTTGTAGATCGGTCCTGAAGCGGCGAGGGCGGATCCCGGCTCGAGCGCGAGAACGGAGGCCGAGGCGAACCAGCCGAGCAGATGTCGGCGACTGGGCCGGGGCTCATGACGATCGGCGCTGTTCATCGCTGTTCCTCTCCCCAGAGACGGCGGTTCGATCCGCCTTGTCGCTGATAGCGCTAACATGATAGAGCTGGATGGAGGATGTCAAGCCGGGACCGTACGACACCGGCAAAGGAGAGGTATGATGCGCGGATGGTTCGTGCTGTGGACGCTGCTGATCATGCTGTTGGCGGTCGCCACCCCAGCGCATGCGGAGGACGGGTATGAGCTGTGGCTGCGCCATCGGCCCCTTCCGGCACCTCAAGCGCAGGCGCTCGCCGCACGAGCGACGTCGCTCGTCACGACCGAGAGCGACCCGCGTATCCTCAACGCCGCCGACGTGCTCGCCGCCGGCGTCGCGCGGCTGACGGGAACAGCGCCTTACGGCCACGCCAAGATTGTGCCCGCGGGCGCGATCCTGATCGGCACGCCCGCGTCGCCGCGCATCGCCGCGCTAAAGCTGCCGCTGCACCGGGCGGGCGAAGAGGGCTTCGTCATCCGCAGCGCGATTGTCGCAGGAAAGTCGGTTACGGTGATCGCCGCCAACCACGACGTCGGCGTGCTTTACGGCGCGTTCCACTATCTGCGGCTGGCCGGGGCCGGAGACCTGCCGCCGCGGATCGACGTGGTCGAGCGGCCGCGCGTGAAGCTGCGCGTCCTCAACCATTGGGACAATCTGGATCGCCATGTCGAGCGCGGCTATGCTGGCCAATCGATCTGGGACTGGTGGCGGTTGCCGGACGTGCGCAACCCCAGGTACGTCGATTATGCGCGCGCCAACGCCTCCATCGGCGTCAACGGCACGGTCCTCAACAACGTCAACGCCAAGGCCGACAGCCTGACCGCGCCGTATATCGCAAAGGCGGCGGCGGTCGCCGACGTCCTCAGGCCCTGGGGCATCAGGGTGTATCTGTCGGCCCGCTTCTCCGCTCCCGTCGAGCTCGGCGGATTGAAGACCGCGGACCCGCTCGATCCCGCGGTGCGCGCCTGGTGGCGCGCCAAGGCTGACGAAATCTACCGCGCGATCCCCGACTTCGGCGGTTTCCTGGTCAAGGCGAACAGCGAGGGACAGCCGGGTCCGCGCGACTACCAGCGCAGCCATGCCGACGGCGCCAACGCGCTCGCCGCCGCGGTCGCGCCGCATGGCGGCGTCGTGATGTGGCGCGCCTTTGTCTACGCCGAGACCGACCCCGAAGACCGCGCCAAGCAGGCCTATACCGAGTTCAAGCCGCTCGACGGCAAATTCGCAGACAACGTGCTGGTGCAGGTGAAGAACGGCGCGATCGATTTCCAGCCGCGCGAGCCCTTTCATCCGCTGTTCGGCGCGATGCCGCAGACGCCGCTGATGCTCGAATTTCAGATCACCAAGGAGTACCTCGGCTTCTCGACACACCTAGCCTACCTCGGCTCGCTGTTCGCCGAGACGTTGGCGGCGGACACCTTCGCCAAGGATAAGGGATCGACCGTTGCAAAGGTGATCGACGGCTCGCTCAGCGGGCACCAGTTGTCGGGCATCGCGGGAGTCGCCAACATCGGCAGCGACCGGAACTGGTCGGGGTCGATCTTCGACCAGGCGAATTGGTACGCCTTCGGCCGCTTAGCCTGGAACCCGGCGGCGGACCCGCGCGGCATCGCTGCGGAATGGGCGCAGCAGACCTTCACCCGCGACCGCGCCTTCGTCGACCCGGTGGTCGCGACCATGATGCGGTCGCGGCAGGCCGTGGTCGATTACATGACCCCGCTCGGCCTCGCGCATCTGATGGCGACAGGGCATCACTACGGACCCGGGCCATGGGTGTCCGATCTTGCCCGGCCCGAGTGGAACCCGACCTATTTCCACCGCGCCGATGCGAACGGCATCGGCTTCGACCGGACGCGCACCGGCAGCAACGCGGCGGCGCAATATGCCGCGCCCGTCGCGCGCCGCTTCGCAGACTCCGCCCTGGTCGGCGATGATCTGCTGCTGTGGTTCCATCACGTTCCCTGGGACCGGCGCATGGCCGACGGCGCGACGTTGTGGGAGACGCTGGTCCGCCGCTACGATCGGGGGGTCGCCGAGGTCGTCGCCGCGCGGCGGCAGTGGGACGTGCTGCGCCCCCATGTCGATGACGAGCGCTGGCGGCTGAGCGCGGCCAATCTCCAGGTGCAGGAACGCGAGGCGCGGTGGTGGCGAGACGCGAGCATCGCCTATTTCCAGAGCGTCAATGGCCGGCCCCTGCCCGCGGGCAGCGCGCCGCCCGCGCACGATCTGTCCTGGTACAAAGCGCAGCGCTTCCCTTACGCGCCAGGGCAGGGCGGGTGACGCGCTGGACGCGCTTGGGCAACCCGTCCTAAGGTCGGCGGCTGAACCGTCGAACGAGCCGAACCTTCCTTGTCCCAGAAGCCCCGCCGCCAGAAGCTGCTCCCCACGATCAACGACGTGGCGAGGCGCGCGGGCGTGTCGCCGATGACGGTCAGCCGGGTCATCAACAGCGAGGGCAATGTTCGCGAGACGACCCTGCAGCGCGTCAAGGATGCGATCGCGGCGCTCAACTATGTTCCCAACCGCGCCGCGCGCAGCCTGGCGGGAGCCGCGAACCTGCGCATCGGGCTGCTCTACAGCAATCCCAGCGCCGCCTACCTCAGCGAGTTCCTGCTCGGTAGCCTCGACCAGTCGAGCCGCAGCGACGTCCAGCTCGTCGTCGAAAAGTGCGAGATCGGCGACCATGAGATCCAGGTCGCCAATCATCTGATCGACGGCGGGATCGACGGCATCATCCTGCCGCCGCCGCTCTGCGATTCGGCAGGTATCCTGGCGGCGCTGGAGGAGGCGGGCACGCCGACCGTGGTGGTGGCGACCGGCCGCCCGCCCAAGACCATGCTGGCGGTGACCATCGACGATTTCGCCGCGGCGGAGGCGATGACCCGGCATATACTGTCGCTCGGCCATACGCGCATCGGGTTTATCGCGGGCAACCCGAACCAGACGGCAAGCGCGCGGCGGCTGGAGGGGTTCCGCGCCGCCTTGCGCAGGGCGAACGTAGCGGCTGATCCTGCGCTGATCGCGGACGGTCTGTTCACCTATCGCTCGGGCCTCGACGCGGCCGAGCGTCTGCTCGACGCAGGCGATCCTCCCACCGCCATCTTCGCGGCCAACGACGACATGGCCGCGGCGACCGTCGCGGTGGCGCACCGCCGCGGGTTCGACGTGCCCGGCGACCTCACGGTCTGCGGCTTCGACGACACGACGCTCGCGACTGCGATCTGGCCCGAGCTGACGACGATCCACCAGCCGATCGCGGACATGTCGCGCAAGGCGGTCGAGCTGCTCGTCGCGACCATACGGCAGGGCAGGTCGGGCGCGGACGCGGACCGCCAGCACGTGCTCGATTACACGCTGATCCGCCGCCAGTCGGACGCGGCGCCCAAGAAACGGCAGCGCGGGAACGCTTGACGCCGCGGGTCGGATGTCCATGGTAGCGCTCTCTACAGGAGAGCCGCCGTGACTGCCCAGCGAACCCCCGCTCGCCCGTTCCGCTCGCGCGATTGGTTCGCGGACCCTGCACGGTCCGACATGACCGCGCTCTATCTCGAGCGGTTCATGAACTACGGTCTGACCCCGGACGAGCTCCGGTCCGGGCGGCCGATAATCGGTATCGCCCAGACCGGCAGCGACCTCAGCCCGTGCAACCGCATCCATCTCGATCTGGCGCGGCGCGTGCGCGACGGCATCCGCGATGCGGGCGGGATCGCGATGGAGTTCCCGGTCCATCCGATCTTCGAGAATTGCCGCCGCCCGACCGCCGCGCTCGACCGCAATCTCGCCGATATGGGGCTGGTCGAAACGCTCTAC
>SXHP01000099.1 GCA_005773165.1 Sphingomonadales bacterium
CCGCGACCCGGACTGCGCGCGCGCGCGCGTCGAAGCCGCGGACGGCGTGCGCCGCCGCGTCGCCGCTGACGGTGAACGCGTCGCCGCCGTCGTGGACGAGCGTCAGCGCCGCTCTCGCCTGTTCGGCGCGGGATAGCGGATGGGTGACCGGCCCCGTCGCGGCGCGCACCGCGACGATCGAGCCCCGGCCGCCGCCGAGGACGAGCCTGGCGGTCACGTCGTTGCGCCAGTTGGCGACCCGCACGCCGCCGCACGTCGCGCGCGCGACGTTCACCGGTCCTTGCAGCGCGAGCGCGCCGATCGAACGCACCCGGAGCACCGCCGCGACTCGCTCTGCGGCACACTCGCCCATTTGGAGACGCTCGCTGACGAGCGCGACGCGCCCGTCGAAGCCGTTGTCGAGCCGCCCGCTACCGCGCAGGCTCACCCCCGCGACCCCGTACGGCGTCTCCAGCCGCATGCGGCCGTCCTCCACGTTCAGATCGAGCTTGGGCAGCGAGAACGGGCGGCCGTCGCCCTTGGGGAGCAGCCGGTCGATCGCTCCGAGCGACAGCTTGCCGTCGATCAGCCGCACGCGCACGCGCAGGCGTCCCGCGCGGACGCCCGACAGCTCGGGGCCGCGCGCGGTGATGCGGGTGCGCGTCTCGATCCAGTCGGCGACGAGATCGGGCGAGGCGGAATCGCCGATGACGACGTCCGTCAACCGCTGTGCGCCGAACCCGAGGTCCGCGACGGTGTAGCGCGCGGGCACCTTCGCCGCGGCGAGCGTCCGGTCGACGTAGCGGGTCGCGATCGGCTTGCGCAGCAGCCATAGCGCGGCGAGCGCGGCGATCAGCGTCAGCGCGAGGACGAGCGCGACGCGGCGGCGGCGCGACCAACCCTGTCCTCTCTCCCGCGCGACCATCCCCCCTGCAATTGCATGGCGGCGCGCCCGCGCATAGGCTCCTCGGGATGGGGGACACGGATCTGGACGTAGCGGGGCACCGCTCGCGCTTGCGCAAGCGGCTTGCGGAGGGCGGCGGCGAGGCGCTGCTCGACCATGAGCTGATCGAATATCTGCTCGCGCTGGCGATCCCCCGGCGCGCCACCACGCCGCTCGCCAAGGCGCTGCTTCGCGAGTTCGGCGGGATCGGCGGGGTGCTGACCGCGGACGGCGAGGCGCTCGCCAAGATGGACGGGATGGGCGAAACCTCGGTCGCTGCGATCAAGATCGCGCACGCCGCCGCGATCCGGCTGCTGAGGAGCGACGTCGCCGTGCGGCCGGTGCTGGCGAACTGGCAGGCGCTGCTCGACTATCTGCGCGCGGACATGGTCCACCATGCGATCGAGCGGTTCCGGGTGCTGCATCTCGACACCAAGAACATGCTGATCCGCGACGAGGTGATGAGCACCGGCACGATCGATCAGGCCGCGGTGCATGTCCGCGAAGTGATCCGCCGCGCGCTCGATTTCGGGTCGGCGGCGATCATCCTGGTCCACCACCACCCGTCGGGCGATCCCTCGCCGCGCCGGGAGGACATCGACATCACGCGGGCGATCGCAGAGGCGGGGAAGCGGATGGGGATCACGGTCCACGATCACCTGATCGTGGGGGCGACCGGGCATGTGTCGCTGCGGGCGCAGGGGTTGATTTGAGCGCCGACGCGGACCCGTAACCGTCACCCCAGCGCAGGCTAGGGTCTGCTGCGGCAAGCGCGCGCTCTCGTATTGAAGAGCCCCCAGCCTTCGCTGGGGTGACGAGGGCGGCGGCTCGGAAGCCTACATGCAAAGACCGCCGGGGGTGAACCCGGCGGCCTTGTTCATCGCGCCGTCGTTACGACTTGGCGGAGGGCGACAGGAACCCGGTCAGCTCGGCCTTGGTCAACGACCTGCTCTTGTCGGTGTCGGCTTGCGCGAAGGCCGCCTTGTTCCACTTCTTGGTGGCGGGGGCGTTCGCGTCGGTCGCCGGATCGGTCTGCGACTTCAGCGCGACCATCCAGCCGCCGAACTCGGCCTCGTCGAGCTTGCCGTCGGAATTCTTGTCATAGGTCGCGAACTGCGAATCGACGACGGCCGCGACCTGATCGGCGGGCGCGGGCTGCGCCGCGGGAGCCGCGGCAGAATCCGCAGGCGCGGGCGCAGCTTCGGTCGGGGTCGGCGCGCTCTGATCCGAGGGGAGAGCCGATGACGGCGCGGTGGGCGCAGGTGCGGGCGCGGTCTGCGCCAATGCCGGAACAGTCATCGCCATCGCGGCACCGAGCAAAGCGTACTTCAGCATGTTCATCTCCTTGCGACCCCGGCGATCACATCATGCGCGACCATCCGGGTAACTTGGGTGTGTCTGCCGTAATAAACCTGTGTCAGGAGATATAGTTTCAGGACCTGTGGGTTTGTCGCCGCGGCCCGCCCCTGCTAATCGACGGAAAACCGCGATTCCTGCGTCGCGGGGCGCGGCGAGCCGTGCCGTTCCCACGATCGAGGCAAGCCGATGATTCCGCGTTATTCCCGTGCTCCGATGGCTGCTATCTGGACCCCGGAGGCGCGCTTCCGCATCTGGTTCGAGATCGAGGCGCACGCCACCGACGCGCTCGCCGAACTGGGCGTCGTGCCGCACGAAGCCGCCGCGCGCATCTGGGAGGCCGACGCCGCGGCGGGGCCGTTCGACGTCGCGCGGATCGACGCGATCGAGGCGGAGACCAAGCACGA
>SXHP01000100.1 GCA_005773165.1 Sphingomonadales bacterium
GACCGGATGCCCCAGCGTGTCGTTGACGCCCTTGAACCCGTCGAGGTCGAGGCAGAACACCGCCACCCGCTCGCCCGTGCGCGGCGCGCGCGCAATCGCCTGCTCCAGCGTCTGGCGGAACGCGGCGCGATTGGGCAGCCCGGTCAGCGTGTCGTGAAACGCCAGATGCGTGATCCGGTGCTCGCGCTCGACGATCCCGGCCGACATCCGGTTGAAGCTTTCCGCCAGCCGCCCGATCTCGTCCTCACCGACGATCGTCAGCTCGGTCCGCGTGCCCTCCTCCAGGCTCCGCGCCGCGGCGTCGAGCGCGGCGATCGGCCGCGCGATCCCCGCCGCCAGCCGTCGGCTGCCCAGGATCATCAGCAGGAATCCCATCAGCCCGGCGAGCGCGATGCCGATCTGCAGCGGCAGATACGGCGCCATCGCCGCGCCCAACGGATAGCGGATCAGCAGCGCGGCTTCAGGAGCGCCGCTCAAGCCCGCGAGCGGCCTGGCGAGCGCGAACGCGCGGCCATCGGGCAAGGCGATCGTCGTCTGCGCCTGCTCGCCCGCGACCAGCGCGTCGACCGCATCGTCGCCCGCGATCCCGTCCGCGATCCAGTGCCGTCCGTGCCGCCGGAGCATCGTCGCGACCACCGGCACCGACGACAGCCGCTCCAGCGCCGCCATCTCGCCCGCATCCAGCCGGACCGCGAACACGACCCAGCCGATGATCGTCGGCGCGCGGATCGGCGTCGTCACCAGGCGATATACCGCGCCGTCCGCCACCGTCACCGCGTCGCGCCGCCCGGCTGCGGCGGCGTGCGCCAGCCTGCCGGTCACGGTGTCGAGCCCGCCGACGCTGCCCATCCGCTCGCCGTCGAGCGCCACCGCGGCCGCGGCGGACACTCCGGCGCGCGCGCGCAGATTCTCCAGCGCCGATTCGATCGTCGGCCGGTCCCCGCTCGCCACCGCCGCGCGAAAGCCGAAGTCGCGCGCCAGCACGTCCGCCGACGCGCTCAGCGATTGCGCGCGCAGCGTCCACAACCGGTCGTATACCGTGGCGCTGGTCGCCAGCTCGGCTGCCACGCTCGCCCGCGCATGCTTCCAGATCATTGCCTGCGCCGCCGCGGCGACGACGCACAACGCCGCGGCGAAGAGCAGCGCGTACAGAACCGTGACGCGCGTTCTCAGCGTGCGAAAGCGGAGCATCAGCGCTTGATCGACACCGTCGTGGCGAAACCGGCGGCGAGCACCGTTACGCTTTGCGCCAGGCTGTTGCCGCCGCTGCGGATCGTGGGATGCCAGATGCGGATCGTCGCCGCGCCCGCGGGCACCCCTTCGAACCGCGCGCGTCCCGCCGCATCCGCCTGCGCCGCGAACGGCGTGGCGGCGACGAAGACGAATCCGCTCATCGCGTCATGGATGTTGCACCCGAGCGCGACCAGGCCGGGGGTGTCGAAAGTCACGGTTCTCCGCTCCTCGCGGCCGTACAGCTTCAGATCGAACTTCTTGGGCTTGGAAAAGGAATAGACGTGGTGCCGCACCCGGTCGCGATTGGGAAAGCTCACCGTCGCGCCGACCGGCACGATCAGCACATGCGGATCGAATGCGATGTCGCGCTGCTCGATCGCATACGGGCCGCGCACCGCCGCCGCTCCCCCGCGCGCGCTTTCGACGCTCACCACCGCCCCCGCCAGCGGCCTGCCGTCCGCGCCGCGCACTTCGATCGTCACGGGCGCGGCGTGGGCGGCCGCGCCGAAGCAGAGCAGAAGCGGAGCGGCGAGACGGAACGCGGTCATTCCGCAGCCCTTAAGCTGGCCGACGTTGCGAGCGCGTAAACGCCCGTTTCACCCGAAAACAACCATTCCGCCGCTACCTCCCCGTTGAAGTCGCAACCATATGAGTGTGTTCGTGTGTGGAGATTGCTGATCGGATGCGCGGGCGCGCTGGCGCTGCTGCCCGCAAGCGCCGCCGCCCATGATCGCCGCGCGGGCGGCAAGCTGCTGCTGACCGACGGCGTGACCTCGGTCGAGGGCGCGTCGGGCGGCGGGCTGGCGGCCTGGTCGCTGATCGCGGGCAACGAGACCGATGCCGGGATCGGCGGCACGGCGACCGCGACCGCGGTGACGACCGCGGACTTCGACCTCGTCGCCTATGGCGTCGCTCTTGGCCTGTTCGACCGGATGGAGCTGTCCTACGCGCATCAGACGTTCGACACCCGCGCTGCAGGAGCCGCGCTCGGGCTCGGCCGCGGCTACGCCTTTCGCCAGCACGTGCTCGGCGCGAAGGTCAGGATCGTCGGCGACGCGGTCTGGGAGCAGGACAGCTGGCTTCCGCAGATCGCGATCGGCGTCCAGCACAAGATCGCCGACGGCGGTCGCCTCGGCCGCCCGCTGCTCCGCGCGCTGGGCGCTCGCGAGACCGCCGGAACCGACGTCTACGTCTCCGCGACCAAGGTCCTGCTCGCGCAGTCGCTGATCGTCGGCGGCACGGTGCGCTGGACCGACGCCAACCAGTTCGGCCTCCTGGGCTTCGGCGGCGACAAGGGGCCGGACCGCACCCTCCAGTTCGAAGGTTCGGCCGCGATGCTGCTCACCCGCCGCCTCGCGGTCGGCGCGGAATACCGGACCAAGCCCGACAATCTGGGCTTCGCGGAAGAAGACGACGCCTACGATGTCTTCGCCGCCTGGGCTCCCGCGCGCAACGTCACCCTCACCGCCGCCTATGTCGATCTGGGCGACATCGCCACGCTCAAGAGCCAGCGCGGCGCCTTTCTCCAGCTTCAGGGGGCCTTCTGATGATCCTCGCCGTTCTCCTGCTCGCCGTGCAGACGCCAACTGGCGAGGAGCCGGTCGCGCCCTACGTCCAGGCCGACGCCAATGCGGGCGCGAGACCCTTCCGCGACGATGCGACGTTCGAAGCCTTCCACGGCCAAGCGGGAGTCGATCGGATCGTCGACGATTTCACCGATTGCAACATCGCCGACCCGCGGATCGCTGACATCTTCAAGGGGCAGGACCTCGTCCGCTTCCGCCGCGTCCTGAAAGAGCATTTCTGCTACGTGCTCGGCGGCGGCTGCGCCTATTCCGGGCGGACCATGAAGGACGCGCACGCCGACATGGGGCTGCAATCGGCCGACATGGGCGCGCTGGTCGAGAATCTTCAGGCGGCGATGCAGGCGGAGCGGGTCCCCTTTACCGCGCAGAACCGCTTCCTCGCCAAGCTCGCGCCGATGAAGCGCGACATCGTGGAGCGCTAACCCCCGAGCGCCAGCGGCGGGGTCTGCTGGTGCTGCACCACCCGCCATTCCCCATGCGCCAAGCGGCGGTAGGTCGAGGTGCACCACGCCTCATACGCCTCGCCGTCGCGAGAGGCGCGGGCGTGATAGGCGACGACGATCAGCCCTTCCTGCGGGCGCGACACCTTGCGCTGGGTCAGTTCCACCTCCGACCAGCGCGGGGTATGCTTCACCGCCTCAGTCGCTTCGCCGCCGTAGAGGACGTGCGGCTCGCTCGGCAGGACCATCAGCACGCCGTCGTCGACGCACGTCTCGTAATGCTCCGCGTCCGCGGTCCACAGGCTCTCCTCGAAGGCCCAAACGCGTTCGTCTTCCATCGCCGAATACTCCCGTCCGGGAGCCTCAACCGGCGGACGCGGCAAACGATCCCTCCCGATCTCGCGACAGCGAGGTAGAATCTAGACGCGAAAATGCTTGTCCTCGCGCCGGCGCCCGAGCAGCATCGCGCGCTCCAGCCGGACGCACAGCGCGGCGTAATAATCCTCCAGAAAGCCGCGATCGTCGCCGTTGTCGCCGATCCCCGCCTTGCGCCGGATCGTCGCCGCCACCGTCGTGATCGCCTCCTCGCGGCCATGGCGCAGCACGTCCTCCAGCGTCTGCAGCTCGTAGATGCCGTAGAGGTCGAGCGCGGCTTCGGAGAAAGTCCGCCGCGGCCGTTCCGCGGCGGCCAGATCGTGCCCCAGCTTGCCCCGCGTGTCGCGCACCACCCAGGTCCCCGCGACCAGATCACCCAGCCGCAGCCGGTCGCGGTTGAACAACGGGAAGAACAGGAACACGCCGCTCCACAGCAGCGAAAACAGGACCAGGAACGTGTCGGCAGACCCTTCCGCGGTGTGAAACCCCAGGAACGACAGCGGCAGGAACACCTCGATCTCGCGCATCGCGTTGCGCGCGATCACCGCGCCCCCGGTCAGCCGGGCGCCGTCGCGCGCGACGACGCGCAAGCCCAGCAGCCGCTTGCCCGGCGTCGCGCCCCTGCCGCCCAACTCGAACAGGGCGAACCAGCCGTTGCGAAGCGCAAAAAAGCCGAGCAGCCAGAGCACCCCGGCCAGCTCCGCCTTGGCGCGCGGCGGGACCGAGTAGACGATCGCCAGCGTGACCAGGATCAGGATCACCACCATCATCACCGCGTCGAGCAGGAAGGCGCCTGCGCGCGCGCCGCGGGAGCCCAGCTCCAGCTGCAGATCGACGCCCTCCGGCGTGACGAAGCGGCGCTTCAGCGTCCGCGGAGGCCTCGCGCGCCTACGCCGGGGCAGCCGCATCGCGCGTCCCCCGCGGCAGGTACAGATAGACGAGCCAGCCGGTGAGCATCGCGCCCCCGATCGCATAGCGGGGTCCGTCGCCGAGCACCGTCTGCCGCCCGATCCCCTCCAGCAGCCCCGCGACGCCTAGCATCACCACCGCCCCCGCCATCAGCGCCGCCGCCTGCCGTCCCGCGGCGGTCGCCGCATCCATCCGCGACAGCCGCCCGGGAAAGGCGATCGCGGTCCCGATCCGAAAGCCCGCGCCCCCCGCCAGCGCGATCGCGAACAGCTCGGTCGTGCCGTGGATCGCGATCCATCCCATGAAGCCCACGCCAAGCCCCTTGGCCGCGAACACCGCCCACAAGGCCCCGAGCATCAGCCCGTTGTACGCCAGCAGCAGCGCGGTCGGCACCGCGAACGCGAAGCCCAGCGCGAAGGCGAAGATCGCGACCTGCGCGTTGTTGGTGAACAGGGCGGTGGCGAAGGCGGCGAGCATCTCGTCCTTGCGCGTGTAGATCGTCTCGCGCAGGCTTTCGGCGGAGGCGGCGAGATCGCGCCCGCTCGCCAGCGATTCAGGCATGATGGAATAGAACCACGCCGGATCGCCGCGGACGATCAGATACCCTGCCAGTATCCCGACCGCGAGCAGCACGAACGCCGCCAGCGTCTCGCGCCAAAGCGCCTGCGCCGCCTCCGGCCAGCCGCGTCGAAAGAAATGCCCGATCGCGCGGGCGGGCGATGTGGGCGGGCCGTAGAGGAGGAAGTAGGCCCGCGTGCAGAGCTGCTCCAGATACGCGACCAGCGATCGATCGAGCGACGTCGCGCGCGCCAGCGACAGCGACGACAGCGCCGACCGGTAGAGCTGCGGCAGCGCGAGCAGGTCGTCGTCGCCGAGCGCACGGACCGACCTTTTCTCCACCCGCGTCACCAGCCGCTCCAGCCGCTCCCAATCCGCCTGGTGCGCCGCACGGAACCGCGTCGCGTTGACGGGCGCGGCCGCCGCCTGGACGATCGCGGTCACAGCAGGTTCCTTCGCTTGAGATCGACATAGGCCGCGACCAGCCGGTCGCCGACCTTGTCATGGTCGGCCTCGACGACATGGACGCCCAGGTGCCGCAGCCGGGTCAGCACCACCTGCCGGTCGCGCAGCAGCCCCGCCGCGGTCACCGCGCGGGTCACGTCGTCGGCGTCGCCGGGCGCGCGCTCGACGAACGCCGCCAGCTCCTCGTCGCGCAGCACGACGACGATCAGCAGGTGGGTCTCGACCAACCGGGCGACCGCGCGCACGAGAAAATCGGCGGAGGTCAGGTCGGTGAATTCGGTGAACATGACGATCATCGATCGCCGAGTCAGCCGCGTCGCCAGCGTCGTCAGCGCAAAGGTGTAATTGCTCTCCTCCGCCCCGTAATCAATCCGCGCCGCCAGCCGCTGCAGCTCGGCGAACGCGCCCGCCCCCGACACCAGCCCGCTCGCGATGCGCGGCCGCGAATCGAAGGCGTGGAGCGCGACCCGGTCGCCCAGCTTCAGCGCAACCCAAGCCGCCAGCAGCATCGCCGACACGGCGCGGTCGACCCGCGGCAGCCCCGCGACCGGATCGGACATCTGCCGCCCGCAATCGACCAGGAACACGACCTGCTCGTTGCGTTCGCTGCGAAACTCCTTGGCGTGGAGCTTGCGGTGCCGCGCCGACTGCTTCCAGTCGATCGCGCGGCGGTCCATGCCGGTGCGGAACTCGACCAAGGCGTCGAAGTCGGTGCCGTCGCCGCGGTCGATCTGCGCCATCAATCCGTTCAGCGCGTGGCGGCGGAAGATCTCCGCGCCCTTGTCGCGCACCGGCCGGATGTCGGGCAGCACCGGCCACGTCGCCCCCGCCTCCAGCGACCGCTGCTTCCAGACCAGCCCCAGGCTCCCGCGCCAGCGCAGCCAAATCCGGTCGACCGCCGCGGTCCCGCGGCGGATCGCGGTGACGGGCAGCAGCGCCGCGCCCTTGCCCCCCGACAGCGTCATCCGGCTCCGCCCGTCATCCTCGGCGGCAAGGAGCGGATGCGCCGCCAGCGCCACGTCGACTTGGCGTGGCGCGCCCGGAGCCCGCACGTCGAGCAGCAGGTCCACCGTCTCCCCCACGCTCGCGCTCGCCGGCGCGGAAAGCGTCGCGGTCGCCGCATTGCTTCCGGTCAGCGCGTCGGCGAGGGCGAGCAGCAGCACTGCGGCGGGCCACGCCAGCCCCGCATACCAGGCGTGCGGCGTCACGACCGCCAAGACCAGGGTGACGGGCACCCCCGCCGCCGCCGCAAGAACGGCCGCGCGGGTCGGGTAGACGGCCCCCCTACCCGTCATGCCGGACCTGTTCCGGCATCCAGGCTTCCACAAGCGCAGGCGTGACCCGCAGAAGGCGGGGCCCCGGAACAAGCCCGGGATGACTGAGGAAATGAGGATGGCGGATCGCTTACTCTCAACGCGGCGCCTCGATCGCCTCGATGATGCCCTGCACCACGTCCTCGACCACCCGGCCGTCGATCTCCGCCGCCGCGGCCAGGATCAGCCGGTGCCGGAGCAGCGCGGGGGCGAGCGCCTTGACGTCGTCGGGGATCACGAAGTCGCGCCCGTCCAGCGCCGCCCTCGCCCGCGCCGCGCCCGCCAGCATCGCGCCTGCACGTGGCGAAGCTCCGCTCTCCAGATCGGCGACATCGCGCGTCGCACGCACCAGCGCGGCGATATAGTCGATCACCTCGTCGACCAGCCGCACCGCGCCGACGCACGCCACCGCCGCCTCGAGCGTCGCGGCGTCGCACCGCGGTTCAACGCCCCAGTCCTCGGGCTCCATCGCCGACTGACGGCTGCCGTGCGACGCGATGATCCGCCGCTCCTCCTCGGCCGACGGGTAATCGACGACATGCTTGAACAGGAAGCGGTCCAGCTGCGCCTCGGGCAGCGGATACACCCCCTGCTGCTCGATCGGATTCTGCGTCGCGACCACCGTGAAGCGGGGTCCGAGCGGCAGCGTCTCGCCGTCGATCGTCACGTGCCGCTCCTGCATCGCCTCGAGCAGCGCGGCCTGGGTTTTGGGCGGGGTCC
>SXHP01000101.1 GCA_005773165.1 Sphingomonadales bacterium
CATGGTCGTCACCCTGACCGTCCAGGGCTATATAAAGCGCACCCCCCACCACGCCTTCCCCGCGCACCGCCCCGGCGGCAAGGGCCGCGCGGGCATGGCGACCAAGGAAGAGGACGTCGTCACCAACCTCTTCGTCACCTCCACCCACACCCCCGTCCTGTTCTTCTCCACCGCGGGCAAGGTCTATCGCCTCAAGGTCTGGCGCCTGCCCGAAGGCGGTCCCGCCACCCGCGGCCGCCCGATGGTCAACCTCCTGCCGCTGGAGACCGGCGAGACGATCTCCGCCGTCCTGCCGCTGCCGGAAGACGAGGGCGAATGGGGCAAGCTCCACGTCCTGTTCGCGACCGCGCGCGGCACCGTGCGCCGCAACTCGATGGACGCCTTCACCAACATTCCGCGCGCGGGCAAGATCGCGATGCGCTTCGCGACGGACGAAGGAGGCGGCAATGATGAGGATGTCAGCGACCGCCTGATCGGCGTGTCCTTGCTGACCGAGGATGACGACGTCCTGCTCGCGACCCGGAACGGCCGCGCGATCCGCTTCGCCGCCACCGACGTGCGGGAGGTCAAGAGCCGCACCTCCACCGGCATGCGCGGCGCGCGGCTGCGCAGCGACGACGAGGTCATCTCGCTGTCCGTTCTCCGCGCCTTCGCCGCGACGACGGAGGAGCGAGACGCCTATCTCCGCGCCGCGCCGTGGAAGGAGGACAAGGCGGGCGAAGCGACGCTCAGCCCCGAACGGATGGCCGAATTCGCCGCGGCGGAGGAATTCATCCTCACCGTCTGCGCCAACGGCTACGGCAAGCGGTCGTCGGCCTATGAATACCGCCGCATCGGCCGCGGCGGTCAGGGCATCACCAACATCGACAATCTGGAGCGCAACGGCCCGGTCGTCGCCAGCTTCCCCGCGCACAACGGCGAACAGCTCATGCTGGTCACCGATCAGGCGAAGCTGATCCGCATGTCGGTCGGCGACACCCGCGTCATCGGCCGCAATTCCGCGGGCGTGCGGCTGTTCGATGTCGCCGACGACGAGCACGTCGTCTCCGCCGCACGGGTCGACGAGGTCGACACCCCCGAAAACGACGCGGAGGCGATGGTCGCCGACGAGCTCGGCGCAGAGCCCGCGGCCGACGCGCTGACGCTCGACGACGGCACCGGTCCGCAGACGCTCGCCCGCCGCACCGAAGACGATGACGGGGACGCGGCCGAGATCGGGGAGGACGGCGAGTGAGCGACACGCAGACCGCGTACAAGGTGCTCACCGCCGAGCAGATGGCGGCGCTGGAACGCGACGGCACGTTCGCGGGCGCGCCCGTCGACGTCGCCGACGGCTTTATTCACCTGTCGACCGCCGAACAGCTCACCGAGACGGTCGACAGGCATTTCGCGGGTCAGAGCGACCTCCACGTCGCCGCGGTCGATCTCGGCTCCTTCGGCGAGTCGCTCAAATGGGAGGAAGCGCGCGGCGTACAGCGCTTCCCGCATCTCTACGCGCCGCTCCTGCTCGAAACCGTGATCGCCTACGGCCCGCTCGAGCGCGACGCGCAAGGCAAGGTGAAGCTTCCCGTCGCGGGCTGAAACCCTTTGCGGGTCAGCGTCGTTACGCTGGCATGAGCCACACACCTCCGATCCCCGCCGGGAACCAGTCGCCCTATCCGCTTCAGGAGGTGCCCCACAAACCGGCGGCCGCCGCGCCCGCGTCCGACGACCCGCGCGTCGCAAAGACGCCGGAGAAGCGGACGAACCTCGAAACGCCGACCCTGATCGGCATCGCCGCCGGCATCGGCCTGGCCGCGATCGCCGGAGGCCTCTTCTACGCCTTCCGCAGCCCTCCGCCCAAGCGGAGCAAGAAGCGCAAGACCGCCAAGGCGTAACCTTCAATCCTCCCCGGCACGGGGAGGGGGACCGTTCGCCTTCTTCAGGCGAATGGTGGAGGGGCCTTTCCGCCGGGCGAACCGCTTGCGGCAATGCCCCTCCACCCCCCCCACTCCGCGGGCAGGATCAGGCGAACAAATCCACCACCTCGACCCCCTCGCCCACCGCCTTCAGCAGCAACGTCCGGTGGCAATGGCAAGGGTCCCGCTCGTAGCACACCAGCGCGCTCGGCCTCTCCGCCGCCAGCTCCAGCATCCGCGCCGCCGCGACCTGCGCCTCGGGCAGCGCGAGCTGTTCGTCATACACCGCTCGCAGCGTCGCCACGTCCCCCTTCTTCGCCGCATCCCGCCCGCGCTTGGGGGTGCCCAGCGGCTTCAGGTGGACATAGTCGATCCCCGCCTCCTTCAACGCCCCCGCCAGCGGCGTCTTCGAGAACCCCGGCCGCCGCGACAGCGGCAACGCCCGCACGTCGATCACCCGGCGCACCCCCGCCGCGGTCAGCGCCGCGGTGAATTCGGCGCTCGTCACGCCCTCATAGCCGATCGTGTAGATCTTCATGCCTTCTCTCCACCCGTTCGTGCTGAGCGCAGTCGAAGCACCTGAGTCTCCTGCCCTTCGACGCCGTTCGGCGCGAACGGAATCATCGCCGGCCGTTGCCTCCCGCCTCGCGTCACGCCATGCGGGGCCGCATGGAGGACCGGACGGCATGAGCGGTAAATTGTTCTACGGCGACAATCTCGACGTGCTGCGGCGCAAGATCGCGTCCGCCAGCGTCGACCTGTGCTACATCGACCCGCCGTTCAATTCGAAGCGCAACTATTTCCAGATCTACAACAATCAGGGCGGCGAGGACCGGGCGCAGGCGCAGGCGTTCGTCGACACCTGGGAATGGGGCGACGAGGCGGAGAGCGGCCTCGCCTATATCCTCGATATCGAGCGGCTGACCGGCGACGGCTCCGGCGTGCGCTGGACCGAGCAGACCGTGGAGCTGATCCGCGGGCTGACCAAGGTGCTCAACCGCGGCAGCCTGCTCGCCTATCTCGTCCACATGACGCTCCGAATCGTCGAAATCCACCGCGTGCTGAAGCCGACCGGCAGCTTCTACCTCCACTGCGACCCGACCGCTTCGCATTATCTCAAGCTGGTGCTGGATGCGGTGTTCTGTGGGCAGGGTGGGGATTATCGGAACGAACTGATCTGGAAACGAAAAGCCGGACGCGGCGAGACGAACAACGAGGCGGTTCGTTTTGGAGTCAGCCACGACATCATCTTGTTCTATGTGAAATCCAAAGACACGGTACTCAAGCGCCAGCACCGCGCCAACAGTGCGGCATACCTTGAGGCCAAATTTACCCACTACGACGAAAACGGCCGCAGGTATCGACTGGATAACCTGACCAGCCCATCATACCGGGCCAATCTGGTTTATGAATACAAGGGCTATCAGCCTCCTGCGAAGGGCTGGGCCGTTTCGCGTGAAACCATGGAGCGGATGGACTCCGAGGGCCGCGTTCACTTCCCGAAAAGCAAAGATATGCGCCTCCAAAGAAAGCGATTCCTTGATGAGCTTGAAGGCGAGACAGTGGACTCTCTTTGGGACGATATTTCACCTATCAACTCTCAAGCCCAAGAACGCCTCGGCTATCCTACCCAAAAACCCGAGGCCCTCCTCGAACGCATCATCAAGGCCTCTTCCAACGAAGGCGACACGATCCTCGACGCCTATTGCGGCTGCGGCACCACCGTCGCGGTCGCGCAGCGGCTGAACCGTAACTGGATCGGCATCGACATCACCTATCAGTCGATCTCGCTGATCCTGAAGCGGATGGAGGACTCGATCACCAAAACGCATGGTGCGGAACGGTGGCGGGAGGTCGAGGCTGAAATCCTGCTCGACGGCGTGCCCCGCGACCTCGCCTCCGCGGTCGCGCTCGCCAACCGCAAGGACGACAAGACGCGGAAAGAGTTCGAGAAGTGGGCGGTGCTCACCTATACGCGCAACCAGGCGCGGATCAACGAGAAGAAGGGTGCCGACGCGGGGATCGACGGCATCGCCTATTTCCTGATCGACAAGGACACCAACGGCAAGGCGATCTTCCAGGTGAAGTCGGGCGCGTCGAACCGCGCGACGCTCGCCACGCTCAACAGCGACCGGCTGCGCGAGAAGGCCGACTTCGGCTTCCTCATCACGATGGACCTGCCGAGCAAGGCGATGCGCGACGAGATCGCCGCGGCGGGCAAGTACAAACACCCCATGCTCAACCGCGAGGATGACCGGCTGCAGGTGATCACCGTCGCCGAAATCCTCCGCGGCGACCGGCTCGACCTGCCGATGGCGCGCTCGGACGCGGTGAAGTCCGCAGCGGCGCACGCGGCCGACGACCGCCAGATCGGGCTGATCTGATCCGCCGCTCGGGCCGAGGACTGTCCTACTGCGCTCGGCGGCGCTAACGGCGAACGGGACGGGCCCCTCGCTGTTGAGAATCGATCCCGCGAATGATTGCGACTTGCGTGAACTTCGACAACTTCGACCACGACATCCACATCATCGGCGCGGGCCTCGCCGGGTCCGAAGCCGCATGGCAGCTCGCCCAAGCGGGGCTGAAGGTTCGCCTGTCCGAAATGCGCGGCTCGGGTGACAACACCCCCGCGCATCACACCGCCGACTGCGCCGA
>SXHP01000102.1 GCA_005773165.1 Sphingomonadales bacterium
CAGCCGTCGTGCGGCGTCGTCTGATAGTGCCACTTGACCTCGCCGGTCTCGGGATCGAGCGCGAGCGTGGACGAGGTGTACAGGTTGTTGCCCGGGCGCAGGTGGCTGTTCCACGGCGCGGGATTGCCCGTGCCGAAGTAAGCGAGCTTGGTCTCGGGGTCGTAGGTTCCGCCGAGCCATGTCGCGCCGCCGCCGTTCTTCCACTGGTCGCCGTCCCACGACGCGTTGAGCTTGCCGGTCATCGTCGACGGCTTGCCCTTCAATTCGCCGACATGCCCCTCGATCGTCGGGCGGGACCAGACCAGCTCGCCGGTATTCGCGTCGCGCGCCTCGACCTTGCCGACCACGCCGAACTCGCCGCCCGAATTGCCGTACAGCACCTTGCCGTTCACGATCATCGGTGCGGCAGTGTAGCTGTAGCCCGCCGAGTAATCGGCCAGCTTCTTGTTCCACACCACCTTGCCCGTCTTGCGGTTGAGCGCGACCATGTGGGCGTCGAGGGTGCCGAAGATGATCTTGTCGCCATAGATGGCGGCGCCGCGGTTCACGACGTCGCAGCCCGGCATGATGCCGTCGGGGAGGCGTGCGTCATATTGCCATACCTCCTCGCCGGTCCTCGCGTCGAAGGCGAACAGGCGGCTGTACGATCCGGTGACGTAGATCATGCCGTCGTAGACGATCGGCTGCGCTTCCTGCCCGCGCTGCTTCTCGCCGCCGAGCGACGCGGAGTAGGCGGGGACCATCCGCGCGACGTTGCCCGCGTTGATCGCCTGGAGCGTGCTGAACCGCTGCCCCTTGGGACCCATGCCATAGGTCAGGATGTCGCCGGGAGTCTTGTCGTCGTTCATCAGGTCGATGTCCGTCGGACCTGCCGCTGCGGCGGCCGCCACCGCGGCGCCCTGATCGTCCTTGTCCCTGGCCGAAAGCGGCGCGGCCATGATGGCGGCGCCCGCCAGCAGGACGGCCGTGCGAGTGAGCGTACTCATGCTTCTTCTCCCCTCCTGCTCGGCCGCAGTTTCGCGCCGAGACTATGCTGCCGACGCTACGCCTAGGCGCAGGGCGGCTGAATTGGACCTTGGGTCGAGATCATCCCGCGAGCGGCGCATTGGGCGACACGCCGTAGCGCGCGAAGATCGCGTCCAGGCCGCCGTCGCGGCGCAGCTCGGTCATCAGGCTGTCGATCGCGTCGCCCAGGTCGCGACTGTCGTCGCGCACCGCGACGCCGACGTCCCAGCCCGGGCTGGGCAGCGCGGGAAGCGGCCCGCGCCGAACCTTCAGGCGATCGCCGAGCCGCTTGCGCGCGTGCTCCACCTGCGCGCGCGTGGCGAGCACGACCTCCGCCTTGCCGTCCGCGACGTGCTCGATCGCCGCGGCGCCGCTCAGCAGGTGCGCGACGTCGCCGCGCAGCACGCCGCCGAAACTGCCCGACAGATAGATGTCGGGGATCGAATCCAGTTCGGCGGCCAGCTTCTTGCCCTTGAACTGCGGCGGCGCGACCTCGCAGTCGGTGCCGGGTGCGCAGGCCATCTGGAACGCCTCGCGGTAGTAAGGCGCGCCGATCGCCACCCGGTCGTTCTCCTTGGCGAAGCGCGGGTCGACCGGCACGTGCAGCATGACGTCCGCGACCTGCCCGCCGATCAGCGGCCCGCGCCAGACCATGTTGCGCAGATCGTCGTCGACGCTCTCGTCCGCGATAAAGTCGATCACCTCGGCGCGGGCGCCCATCCGCTTCGCGATCTCACGCCCCAAATCGACGTCGATGCCGGTGAGCGTACTGCCGTCGCGCCACGACCAGGGCGCGAAGTCGCGGTACACCGCGACCCGGAGTACGCCGTTCGCCTTCACCTTGTCGAGCGGCGCAGCGACCGCTCCGTCGCGAAACGCGAACGCGGCGAGCGCGCCCGCGACAAAGGCGCGGCGAGTGGCGGCCACTATTCCTGATGCTTCGTGTCGAGCCAGGCGCGGATCGCCCACCCGGCCTTCTGGCCCAGCGTGTCGCCCATCGGGGGCATGTACACCTTGCCGTCGCGCACTGCGCCCTTGTGATAGCGCTCCATGTACCATTCGTCGCCCGCCTCGCCCTTGTCGAGGTAGCGCAGGTCGGGCGCGATCCCGCCGGAGATCGCTTCCAGGCCGTGGCACCTGGCGCAATTCTGGCCATAGGCCGATTCGCCGATCTTGATGGCGACGGCGTTGCCCCGGTACGGATTCTTGGTGAGCAGCGTCTCGCCGATGTCGGGCAGCTTGCTGGTGTCGACCGCCTGGGTGGTGACGTTGCCGTGCGCATAGAGCGCGGAGGCGAGCAGCGTCACGGACACGCCCAGCGCGACACGGGACAGCGTTCGGAAGCGGCGAGACCCCATCATTCACTCCATACAAGCCCGCCGCTCGACCGAGCCTCGTGGCGATCGACAGGGTAGGCGGCCGGGGCGGGGCGGGTATTGCACTTTGGTCGAACGTTGCCGCCGGCGCTCGGGAGAGTAGGGTGCGCTCATGCGCAATTTCCTGCTTCCGCTCCTGCTGCTTGCTCCGCCCGCGGCGGCGCAGACGATCTACGTCACCAACGAGCGGGGCAATTCCGTGACGGTGATCGACGGCAAGTCGCTTCAGCCGACGGCGACCTGGGCGGTCGGCGCGCGGCCGCGCGGCGTTCTGCTGTCGCGCGACGGCCGGTTCCTCTACGTCTGCGCCTCCAACGAGAATGCGGTGGAGGTGGTCGACCGCGCGACCGGCAAGGTCGTGGCGCAACTGCCCTCCGGCGAGAATCCCGAGACCTTCGCGCTGTCGCCCGACGGACGCCTGCTGTTCGCGTCCAACGAACGCGATGCGACCGTGACCGCGATCGACGTCGAGAAGCGTTCGGTCGCGTTCCAGGTCGTCGTCGGGGTCGAGCCGGAGGGGATGGCGGTCAGCCCGGACGGGCGTTTCGCGGTGTCCACGTCGGAAACCGACCACGCGCTTCACTGGATCGACATCGCGAGCCAGAAGCTCGTCGGCCAGACCCCCGTCGACGAGCGGCCCCGCCATGCCGAGTTCACCGCCGACGGCCGCGAGCTGTGGGCGTCGGCGGAGATCGGCGGCACCGTCCAGGTCGTCGACACGGTCACCCGCAAGGTCACCGCCACGATCCGCTTCGACGTGCCCGGCGTCGCGGCGGACAAGGTCCTTCCGGTCGGCATCCGCTTCACGCCCGACCAGAAACTGGCGCTGGTCGCGCTCGGCCGCGCCGATCACGTCGCGATCATCGACCGGGCGACGCGCAAGGTGACGGCGATGGTTCCGGTCGGGCGTCGGGTGTGGCACCTGGCGATCACCCCCGACGGCACCCGCGCCTTTGCCGCCAACGGGCTCGGCGACACGGTGTCGGTCATCGACATCGCGGCGGCGAAGGTCATCGCCACCATTCCGGCCGGACGGGCGCCGTGGGGCGTGGCGATTGCACCTTAGTCCCACTCCCAAGGTCTAATTTCGCAAGCGAGCCGACTTCCGCAGCCTTCGACCCAAGACGCCGCCGACACGCGTCGCACCTTGGGGAGGATCGAATGACCGGAACCGGCAAGTTTCTGGGCGCCGCCGCCGCGGCGCTGTTGTGCTGCGCGGCGACGCCCGCGTTCGCGCAGGATGCGACGGACGAGCTGCTGCTGCGGCTGAAGGAAAAGGGTATCCTCACCGACGACGAGTATCAGGCGCTCGTCGCACGCAAGCAGAGCCAGCCACAATCGTCGGCCAGCTCCGCCGGAACGCCGGCCGTGCCGAACGCCGCGGCGGGTGAATCCGCGCAGCAGGCGGCCGCCGAGCGGCTCGACGACAAGAAGCTCGTTCGCATGATGGATTCGGGCGTCGGTTTCCAGATCGGCGATGTCGGGGTCAAGTTCTCGGGCTCGGTCAACGGCTTCTACGTCCACGACAATGCGGACGCCGCGACGCCGGGCAATACCGTCGCCGGCGGTCTCGCCTCGGTCGGCGAGAACAGCTCCGCCATCCGCAACGGCCTGCTGCCGGGTTTCCTGAAGGTCGACGTGACCACGAATCAGGGCGGCTGGGACGTCGGCGCGCATTTCGGCCTCTATCCCGGCATCAACAGCGGCCTCGGCGACAGCGGCGCGAACGGGGCGGGCGCCCCGCAGGCGCTGCAGACCTCCGGAATCGACGCCCGCCAGACCTATCTAACCTTCGGCAAGGCGCGGTTCGGCGAGATCAAGATCGGCCGCGACATCGGCCTGTTCGCGTCCGACGCCATCCTCAACGACATCACCCTGCTCGCGGTCGGCACCGCCGCGGGCAACGCCGCGCCGTCCAACACGTCGCTCGGGCGGATCGGCCTCGGCTACATCTACACCGATTTCCAACCGCAGATCACCTATTCGAGCCCAAAGTTCGGCGGTCTCCAATTCGCGGTCGGCGTGTTCCAGCCGCTGACCACGATCGGCCAGAGCGAGGTGAACGGTTCGCCCGGTTTCCAGGGCAAGATCACCTACGACCTGGTGCCCACCGACGGCGGCTTCGGCGCGCACGCCTGGCTCAGCGGGCTCGTCCAGAAGCACGACGCGACCGCGGGGCTCCCCGCCTATACCGGGCGGGCGATCGACGTCGGCGCGAAGCTATCCTACGCCAATTTCGGGTTGACCGGCTATTACTACACCGGCACCGGCGTCGGCACGATCGGCCTGTTCCTGCTGTCGACCGACGAGTTCGGGCGCAAGCGCGACAGCGACGGTTACTACGTTCAGGGGACCGCCGGGTTCGGCAAGATCACGTTGGGCGCCAGCTACGGCCGCAGCACGCTTGACCTGACCGACGACGAACCGATTTCTGCATTGGTCCGGTCCAATTCCAGCTACGTCGGTCAGGTCCGCTACGGGCTGACGGGCTGGGTAACGCTGATCGGCGAATACACGCACACCAAGTCGGAGGCGCACAACGGCAACGATGCGAAGTCCGACGCGCTCGCGGCGGGTGCGATCCTGTTCTTCTGACGGCGCGGGTGACGATGGATCAGCATGTGTACCCGGCCGGCGGGGCGGCGGATGGCGCCCGCGTGTCGCGGGCCGACTACGACCGGCGCTGCGCCGAGGCGGTCGCCGATCCGGAGGGCTATTGGATGCGCGAGGGGCGCTGCGTCGACTGGATGCGCCCCTACACCCAGGCCAAGGACACGTCGTTCGAAGAGGCCGACTTCCGCATCCGCTGGTTCGCCGACGGCGCGCTCAACCTTTCGGTCAATTGCCTCGATCGGCACCTGGCGGACCGCGGCGATCAGGTCGCGATCATCTGGGAGGGGGACGAGCCCGGCGACACGCGGCGGGTCACCTACCGCGAACTGCACGCAGAGGTCTGCCGCTTCGCGAACGTGCTCAAGCGGCAGGGCGTGCGCCGCGGCGACCGCGTGACGTTGTACCTGCCGATGATCGTCGAGGCGGCGGTCGCGATGCTCGCCTGCGCC
>SXHP01000103.1 GCA_005773165.1 Sphingomonadales bacterium
CGGCATCCCCTGTAACTATCACGGCGAGGTCGTCCGGATGAAGGACGGCGACCCCGACAGCGTCGTGCCGGGGCTGTTCGCGGTCGGCGAGGCGGCGTGCGTGAGCGTGCACGGCGCAAACCGGCTGGGGTCGAATTCGCTGATCGACCTGGTCGAGTTCGGCCGCGCGACGGGGCACCGGATCGCCGAGATCACCAAGCCGGGCGGCGCGCACAAGCCTTTGCCTAAGGGTTCGGAGGACCTGGCGCTCGGGCGGCTGGACCATTTCCGCCAGGCCGCGGGAAGCACCCCCACCGCGCACATCCGCACCGACGAGCTGATGGCCGAGGGCATCGCCAAGATGGAGGCGGTCTATGCGAGGATGCAGGATGTCGGGGTGAAGGATCGCTCGCTGATCTGGAACACCGACCTGGTCGAAACGCTGGAGCTAGACAATCTGGTGTCGCAGGCCTTGGTGACGATCCGCTGCGCCCGCAACCGCCAGGAAAGCCGCGGCGCACACATGCACGAGGACTATCCCGAGCGCCACGACGACGAATGGATGAAGCACACCATCGCGACCTTCGACGGCTGGGGCGGCAAGGGCGGCGCGACCGAGATCAGCTATCGCCCGGTGCATGATTACACGCTGACGGACGATGTGGAGTATATTAAGCCGAAGAAGCGGGTGTATTGAGGTGAGTAAGCTGGATTGGAGCAAATTTGCCCAATGCAGTTCAGACCCGGCTCGCATTTTGCGAGATTGCGGCGATACAACCCTCGCCAATACGCCTACGGCACGGAAAGAAGCCGAAAAGAAGGCCGAGGCAAGAAGTAGGGCTGCAAAGCAGGCTGCACAAACTCGCAAGCTGAGCAAGGAGAACAAGCAAGAAGCGGCGCGCCAAGCGGTTGTGCGAGATCAAGCTGCAGTGGACTTTTGGACCAGGTTCAAGGCAAACAAGGCTGCAGTGAAGCGAAAGCGGGCGAGCGAAGGCCAGCAAACCTGAACAAGCAGGTTCGTTTGGTTTGCTGCTTCAGCGGGCACCATTCCGAAGGTCCCGAGAGTTACGCGGCGAACATGTCTGTCAGAATGGCGAGCACCGCCGAGAGGGTCGAGTCGTCGACAGCGCCGAGCCGCTTCACCAACCGTTGCCGATCAAGCGTGCGGATTTGATCCGGCAGGATCAGGCCGTCCTTACCGCCAAACTGGACGGCGACACGAAACCGCGCAGGGCGGCTGCCGCTTGTCAGCGGCGCTACGATCATGACGGGCGAGCGCTGGTTCAGTTCGTCGGGCGACACGATCAGGCATGGCCTTGTCTTCTGAATCTCGCGCCCGATGGTCGGGTTCAGCGTGCAGAGCCAGACCTCGCCGCGCCTCACCAGGTCAGCTCGTCATCGCCTTCGTTGCCGAACGCCAGCCAGTCGGCCTCCTCCTCAGTCAAGCCGTGCGCCACGACGCGCTCGGCGTCCTCCGCCCAGCCCGCCCGCGGGTGACGAATGGGTTTGACGATCATGCCGCCGTCCTCCACTCGCACGTCAATCGCCGTGCCCGCGGCAGCGCCAAGTTCCTGAAGGATTGTCTTGGGCACGATCATTCCAACCGAATTGCCCATCTTGCGGAAAGCGGTTTGCATGTGCTCAACTTAATGTGTCGTGGCTGTTAGCACAATGTACAACTACAATTTGGCTGCCGCGATCACGGTGATGACGCCTCTGGCGGTGCAAGCGCCACCCGCCTTGATCCGCGCGGACCCCTTCTACGCCAAATACCTCGACGCCGACGTCATCCCCGTTCTCGCCTCGTCACGCGCCCCGAACGAGGCATTAAAGCGGGCGCGGAGCATCATGCGCGGCATGCTCGCCCACCGGCCGGACATCGCGCGGGAGCTGGTGCGCGAAGGGTTCCGCGTCGTCGTCATGGCGCCGGAGGAGCAGACGCTCGACCTGCCCGAGCAGCGGCACTGGAAAAAGCCCGCGCCCGACGATCCGCGGCTGACGCGGTGTGAGCGGAAGCATTACGAGCAGCGGATCGGGCGGTTGTCCGACCGGGAATATTGGAACTGGCGGGCGCGGGGAATGGGCGGGCTGCTGACCTCCGCCGCCGCCGAGAATTTGCTCGCGCTGCCGGGGGACCGGTACCAAGGGCAGAACACCTTCGTCCACGAGTTCGCGCACGGCATCCTCAGGGCGGCGGAGCGGGTCGATCCGGGGCTGCATGCGCGGGTGAAGGCGGCTTATGCGTCCGCCATGGCGAGCGGCAAGTGGGCCGGGGAATATGCCTCCACGACGTTCGAGGAATATTGGGCGGTGGGAACGCAATTCTGGTTCAACACCGCGCGGATCGCGGCGTTCGGGGATGTGCGGGTGCTGTCGGACGCGGATTTGCGGGCGTACGATCCGGGGCTCCATGCGGTGCTGGGCGAGGTGTATCGCGGGCACCGGTTGGAGGGCGATGCGTTCTGGATGCATCCGGATCGGGTGCCGCCGGGGCCTTTGCCGGCGTTCACCGCGGAGGTGTGTTGAGCGATTTGGGATCGCTGGCGGGCGATGCGGATCGAGGTTGGAAGCATTTCGCTCGCGGAACCCTGGACCCCGGAACAAGTCCGGGGTGACGGTGGGTTGGTGATTGTCGTGGACCTACGCCCGCCTTCGCCTCGCCAGCAGCAGGCCGCCCGCCAGCGCCAATCCTGCGAACCCGATCGCGGTCGTTTTCGGGTGCAGCGACGCCGCCGTGTACAGGCTGGTCCTGCGCGCATGGGGGTTCTCGCCCGAGCGTTCCTCGCCGGCGCGGACGCCCCATTTGAGGTTGCTCGGCTCGGGCTGTGTCTTGCTCCGGTCGATGAACAGGCGAGCGGCGATCGGCGCGAGTACGTCCCAAAGCGCCGGAAAATGCTGCGCGAACAGCGCCTGCGCCCGGCCCGCGCCGCCCACGGTTACCTCGCGGCGGGGGTGGACCGCGCACGCCAGGATCGCGTCGGCGACGATCTGCGGGTCATAGGCGGGGGGCGGGATCTGGGCCTCGCCGCCTTCGTGATTGGCGGCATGCTGGCCGATCGGGGTGTCGATGCCCGACGGTTTGATCAGGGTGACCGAGATCGGCATTCCCGCCGCGCCCAGCTCCATCCGAAGCGCGTCGACATAGGCCTTCACCGCGTGCTTCGACGCGGCATAGGCCCCCATGACGGGCGAGGGCATGTCGGAGACGACCGAGGCGACGGTGATCAGCGCGCCGCCCTGCGCCGCGAGACGGGGGATCGCCGCCTGACAGCCGTTGACGGTGCCGAAGTAATTGGTCCGGAACAGCCGCTCGTGCTCGTCGAGCGGGGTGTCGACCAGCTTGGCGTAGATCGCGACTCCCGCGTCGTTGATCCAGGTGTCGATGCGGCCGAACACCTCTACCGCATAGGCGGCGGCCGCCTCCAGCCCCGCGGCGTCGCCGACGTCGGCCGCCTTGGCTTCGACGCGCAAGCCTTCGCCGTGAAGCTCGGCGACGAGATCGCGCAGCACGTCCTCCGATCGCGCGACCATCAGCACGGCCGCGCCCGCGCGCGCGGCGGTGCGGGCGGTGACCAGGCCGATGCCCGAGCTTGCGCCGGTGATGACGATGACCTGATCCTTTAAGGGTTGCAACGCGACGTTCATGGGGGTTCTCCGTTCGCCAGCCTAACAGCGCGCGAATGCGGATCGTTCCACGCGACCTGACCGGCCTTGGCCGCCTTCGCAAGCGCGGCGGATTAATCGGCGCACCAAAGGAACCGCCGCCGTCCGCGACGGTTCGCCGCGCATGACCGATCAGCGCAACAACGCCATCAACTACCCCGCGCTCGCGGCGCCGCACATCCAGCTGCACGGCGTGGTGGATGACCGGATGTACGACAGCTTCAAGCAGCAGCTGGCGAGCGCGCCGGGGGACGGGCCGCTCGTCGTGTCGATCACCACGCTGGGCGGCGACCCGGAGATGGCGCGGGCGATGGGGGACAGCATTCGTCTGCTGCGCGATTATACCGGGCGCGAGACCCTGTTCCTGGGCAAGGTGGCGGTCTATTCGGCTGGCGCGACCTTCATGTCGGCGTTTCCGGTCGACAAGCGTTTCCTGACGACCGGCAGCCGGCTGATGATCCACGAGCGGCTGATGACCTCCACGGTCCAGCTATCCGGGCCATTGTCGACGCTGCCCGCGACGCTGAAGGCCAAGCTGCACGAGATACAGGACTCGATCCGCATCCAGGACGAGGGCTTCGCGCACCTCGTCGAGGGATCCAAGGTGACGCTCGACGAGCTCAAGGCCAAGGCGACCGAGAATTGGTACATCGAAGCGGAGCAGGCGCTGGAGCTGGGGCTGATCCTGGACGTCATCTGAAGGGTTTCCCCCGCGTCCGCGCTGGTCTATCGCGCGGGCGAACATCAGCGAGAGCGTCCCACCGATGGCCGAATTCCGTTTGCCCAAGAACAGCGTCGTCAAGAAGGGCGAGACGCACAAGGCGCAGACCGGCGGGCGCTTGAAGCAGTTCAAGGTCTATCGCTACGACCCCGACACGGGCGAGAACCCGCGCTACGACACGTTCGAGGTCGACCTGGACGAATGCGGGCCGATGGTGGCTTGATCAACGCCACCTGGTGGCTCGAAGCGGACGACGGCACCCGGCCATACGTCCTGCAGCGCCTGAATACCGGCATCTTCCGCCCCACCGTCCACGCCGACATCGAAGTCATCACCGGACGCCTGTC
>SXHP01000104.1 GCA_005773165.1 Sphingomonadales bacterium
ACCGGTCCCACCAGCGGCCCCGCGCCTGCGATCGCCGCGAAGTGATGCCCGAACAGCACCGACCGTTCGGTCTTCACATAATCGAGCCCGTCGGCGCGCCGGACCGCGGGGGTCGGGCGCGCCGGATCGAGCCGCAGCACGGCGCGCGCGATGAAGCGGGCGTAGAAGCGATATGCGATCAGGTAGGTGCATACCGCCGCGGTCAGAAGCCACAGCGCGTTGACCGGCTCGTCGCGCATGAAGGCGACCACGCCCAGCGACACCGCTCCCGCCGCCGCCACCGCGACCCAGCCCAATCTCGCCGCAACCGTCATGCCGCCGCCCCGCATCATCGCAACCCCGCCACGCGCCGCACCCGCCGCATTCCCTCACGATGGCGCGCCGCCACCATCCGCATCGCCGCGGCCAGCCGCCGCCGGGCGCCGGGAAGATCCCGCGCGATCGACATGGTGACCCGCGCCACGTCCTCGCCCGACGCCGCGCCGATGTCGCGGATGTGCCAGGCGCCCAGGCCGATGTCGGTGAACATGTCGCTCTTGAACGAATCCTCGGGCTGGTGAACCATCACGAATGGTGTGCCCGCGGCGGCCGCCAGGATCGGCGAATGGTTCTCCACGCTGACCACCAGAGTCGCGCGTGCGAACAGCGAGGCGGCGGCGTCGGGAAGCCAGTAGCGGTTCATCGCCGCCACCTTGTCCGCGACATCAGCGGGCAGGCCTTCCATCAACAGCTCCGCGAGCAGCGGAACCGCCTGCACCGTCTCGGGCACGATCGCGACCTTGTGGCCGGTCGCGCGGACATAGGCGACCATCGCCGCCTGCAGCTTGGCGTGATCGCTCCGCGCGTACAGCGCGTTGTAGACCGCGCGCGAATCGCCCTGCCGGGTCGGCGTCGCATAGGGCGTCCAGCGCAGCCGGGGGACGAAGGCGGCGAAGCGCCCCGCCTCCAGCCCCATCTCGCGCATCAGCGCCAGCGCCGCCGCATCGTCCCGCGCGTCGAAGGCGAAGGTGGTGTCGGGCATGAACTCCGGCTGCGCCCGCATCGCGAGCGGCGCGGCGGCGCGCCGGTTGATCGCTTCGTTGACCGGCGTCGCGGGATCGTCCGCCTGCGCGCCGTGCGGCCCGTCGACGTCCTCGCCGCGCAGCGCGCGGAGGGAGGTGCGTTCGCGCGTATAGACGAACGCCGCCGCGCCCAGCGCTTCGCGATCGGCCGAGCCGGGATCGAACGAGGTGAAGTTGAACGGGTCGGTGGTGATGCCGAACATGCCCGTGGGCTTGGCCCTGCGGCGGCGAAAGGCGTTGAGCGCCGCCGCCTCCAGCACGCCCGCGCCCGAGCCGATCACCATCATGTCCGCGCTCGCGACCGCCGCGTCGAGCGCGGGATTGTCGCCCCGGCCGCTTGCGTCGACCTTGCCGGTGACGAGCGCCAGGTCGGGCATCACCCGCCGGTGGATGCGCCCGGCGTCCAGGCCGGGGTCGAAGCGCGCCGCCGCCGCCAGATCGCCGCGGAACACGAGATCGTTATGGGCCCACAGAGTGATCCGGGCTTCGGGGATGTAGCGGCGCAGCAGCGCGAGCGCGCCCGGCACGTGCGCGATGTCGCCGATGTTGTTGAGGTTCCAGCCGTTGCGCCACAGGATATGCGGGCGCGGCGACGCCGCTGCTCCGGCCGCTTGCGTCAAGCCCAGGGCCCCGATCCCGGCCAGCACCTGCCGGCGGTCCATCTCCGGCACCGACATCACCGCCGCCCGCCCGTCATGCTCCGCGCCCGACTCGTCCGTTACCACCAGGCTCCCCCTTCCGGCGTTGGTAAGGCGCTCATCGGCCTCCATCGATCGCTCGGCCGCTTGCTTGCCTTGCTCCGCAGGGTTCGTCACAACCGGTATAAATTGGTAAGACCAGATGGAATCGCGTCCGCTTGGTTCTGCGAGTCGCCGAGCGGCGGAGGGGAGACAGTTGATGCGTTCCGACGACAGGCCCAACCCTGCGCCCACGCCCTTGGACGCTGCCGCCGTCACCCGCCGCGCGCTGCTGGCGAGCGGCGTGGTCGCGCCGCTGCTCCCCGCGCTCGGGCACGCGCAAGCGCCGGTCCGGCCTACGGACCCGCAGACGCTTGTCCTGTCGAACGGTCTGGTGAGGCGGACTTTGACCCTGCCCGGCGAGCATGACGGTGCGTTGCTGACCCGCGAATACCGGCCGCAGTCTGCGCCTTCGCGCTATACCCGCGGGCATGACGGCACGTTCCACAAGCCGTCGATCGAGTTCGACTTCGACCTCGACGGCAAGGCCCTTGACTCGTCCGGCGGCTTCGGCCTGCGCAGCTCGGCTCCGGCGACCGATGCGAACGGCGGGCGCGGGGTCGAGCTCACGCTGCGGCACAAGGACGAGCCGATCGAGGTTCTCGTCCGCTACCTGCTGTATCCCGGGTCGGCCGTGGTGCGGAAGCGCGTGACCATCCGGAACCTGGGCCGCGCGCCCATCCGCATCGAGAACGTCATCGTCGAATGCTTCGCGCTCGAGGATTACTGGCCCGGCACGATGAGCTGGGTCTACAGCGACTATGGCCGCCGCAAGTCGCTCGCGCCGTTCGTCGGCGGACGTCAGGACTCGCTCGTCGCCCTGCACAATCCCGATTGGGGCGAAGGCGTCGTGCTCGGCAACGAAGCGGCGGGCGTGATGAAATACACCGGCGCATTCGACGGCGGCACGCATTTCCGGGCCGGCCTGGCGCGGTCCGACGCGCCCTATCCGTTCCGGCGCTGGCTGGCCGCTGGCGAAAGCTATTCCGCGCCGCAGGTGTTCAGCCTCGTCTATACGGGCACGCCGCGCTTCGAAACGGTTCTGTCGGGCGCGATCCCGGACTTCGTGCGGCGGCATCTCGGGCTGGTCCTCTCGCGCGGTCGGCCGCGGTTCAACGTCGTCTACAACAGCTGGGAGCCGTTCCAGAAGAACATCAACGAGGCGCTGCTGCGCGAGGTCGCGACCGCTGCGGCCGCCGCGGGCGCCAAGACGTTCGTCGTCGACGACGGCTGGCAGGATTTCTACGGCGACTGGGGAGTCGACCGCGCCAAGTTTCCCGGCGGGCTGCGCCCGTTGATGGACCATGTGAAGGCGCTGGGCATGAAGCCGGGCCTTTGGGTCAGCATCGGCTCCGCCGAACCGCGCAGCCGCGTGCTGCGCGAGCACCCCGAATGGTTCCTGCGGAACGCCGCGGGCAAGCTCTATTCGGCGCATAGCGACGCCGACACCGACAAGCTGACGGCGTGCATGTCGAGCGGCTGGAAGGACTATATCACCGGCGTTCTGGACCGGCTCGTGCGCGAACACGGACTGGAGTATCTAAAGCTCGACTTCGCGGTGGTCGCCAGCGCCTATCAATACGATCCCGCCCGGTCCGGCTGTCATGCCAAGGGGCATGCGCATCGCGATCGTCCGGAATCGCTGTCGCTCGGCTACGACGGGCTGTGGAACGTGTTCGACTCGCTCAAGGCCGCGCATCCGACGCTGTTCATAGACTGCACCTTTGAAACCATGGGCGGCAACCAGCTCGTCGACTATGCGATGCTGCAGCACGCCGACGGCAGCTGGCTGTCCAATTACAACGAGCCCGATGCGGCGAACGATCTGCGCATCAGGAACATGGCCTGGTGACGTTCCCCCGCGATGCCCGCCGCCGCGCTCGTCATCGGCAATGCAAAGCTCAATGACGCGGGCATGCTGCTGCACTTCAAATCGCTCGCGGGGGCGCTGCCGATCATGCTGGGCGACCCGCGACAGATGCCGCCGCAGCTGCGTGAGCGTTGCCGGGGACTCAGCGACTGGCTCGCCGCGGTCGACAAGCGCCACGGCTATCTGCCCTTCCGCCAGGATCTGCCCGGCTTCGGCGAACCGGCGGAAGGCGGCTGGGACGGGTTTCAGCGGGTCAACACCGATACGCGATCGGGCGGGCTGATCGGCGTCTTCCGGCACGGCGCGGCCGAGGACGCGCGAAGGGTGACGATCGCCGGCCTGTCGCCGCGCCGCCGCTACCGGGTGCGGACCGAGACCGGAAAGGAGGTCGCGCGCGGCCTGGGCGCACAGCTCGCCGCCGAAGGCTTCACCTGCCGCCTGCCCCGGCGCTACGACGGCGAGCTGTTCGAGGTCCTGCCGGACGGTGCGGCGTGACGGTACGTCCCCGCCCGACCATTCAAGCTGACCTGAATCGCTGTTGAACCACTTACGCCTTCAAGGTCAGGCCGCTCACATCGCTTCCGGACTCGTCAGAAAGCTACATTCCTGTATTTGCTCCGGCTTCCGGTCAGACCCGCACAACCTCGCCGTCTTCCTTCACGAAGCCCTCAGGCTTGCGCTCCAGAAGGTCCAACACGGCCTCCGACGGGCGCGAAAGCTTCACGCCAGACGGCGTGACCACGATCGGCCGGTTCACCAGAACAGGGTGCTCGACCATCGCGCCCAAGATCCGATCGTCCGTCGCGCTCGGATCGAGCAGGCCGAGTTCTGCCGCCGGCGTCCCCTTCTCACGTAGGAGGTCCCGCGGACGCGCCAGCATCGCCGTCAGCAGGTTCTCCAGCTCAGACCGCGTCCAGCCGGTCTGAAGGTATTCGACGACGGTCGGCTCGTACCCGGCTGCCCGGATCATCGCGAGCGTG
>SXHP01000105.1 GCA_005773165.1 Sphingomonadales bacterium
GCCAGGCCGAGCTTGCGCGCGGTCGCATCCAGGATGCGGGCGTTGGCCTGGTGCGGGACGACCCAGTCGACGTCCTCTGCCGCGAGGCCCGCGGCGGCGAGCGATTCGCCCATCACCGCGGCCAGATTGACGACGGCATGGCGGAAGACCTCGCGCCCCTTCATCCTGAGCTTGCCGACGGTGCCGGTCGTCGACGGCCCGCCATCGACATAGAGCAGTTCGTTGTGCCGCCCATCGGCGTGCAGCCGCGTCGCCAGGATGCCGCGCTCGCCGTCCTCTTCGGCGGCCAGCACGATCGCTCCGGCGCCATCGCCGAACAACACGCAGGTCGTGCGGTCTTCCCAGTCGAGGATGCGGCTGAACGTCTCCGCGCCGATCACCAGCGCGCGCCGGTGAACGCCGGTGCGCAGCATCGAATCCGCCACCTGGACCGCATAGAGGAAGCCCGAGCACACGGCGGCGACGTCGAACGCGACGCAATCGTCGATGCCCAGCATCGCCTGCACCTTGGTCGCGGTCGCCGGAAAGGTCTGATCCGGCGTCGCGGTCGCGAGCACGAGGAGGTCGATCTCGGCCGCAAGCACCCCGGCCGCCGCCAGCGCCGCCCGCGACGCATCGGCCGCAAGCGTCGCGGTCGTCTCGTCAGGCCCCGCGATATGGCGAAAGCGGATGCCGGTGCGCTCGACGATCCACTCGTCCGTGGTGTCGACCTCCAGCGCGAGTTCGGCGTTGGACACCCGCCGGACGGGCAGCGCCGATCCGGTGCCGAGGAGAACCGAGCGCGTCACGCGGCTTGCCCGGTGGTCGCGCCGATCGCGGACAGGTCCTGGGCGATCCTGCGGGTCAGGTCGGCGCGCACCATCTTGGCGGCGTTGCCGATCGCGGTCGCGACGCCTAGCTCGGTCGCGCCGCCATGGCTCTTCACGACGATGCCGTTCAGGCCCAAGAACACCGCGCCGTTGTGGACGTTGGGATCAAGGTGGTGCCGCAGCAATTCGGTCGCCGGGCGTGAGATCAGGAAGCCGATCTTGGAACGGACCGAACTCTGGAACGCGCGCTTGAGCAGATCGGCGACGAAGCGCGCCGTCCCCTCCGCGGTCTTCAGCGCGATGTTGCCCGCGAAGCCGTCGCACACAATCACGTCATGGTCGCCGCGCGCCAGCCGGTCGCCCTCGACAAAGCCTTCGAAGCTCATCGGCAGGTCGGTCGCGGCCTTGAGCGCGGCGGCCGCGTCGCGAATCACCTCGGTGCCCTTCATGTCCTCGGTGCCGATGTTGAGCAGCGCGACCCGCGGCCGCTCCAGGTCCATGATCGTGCGCGCATAGACCGCGCCCATCACCGCGAACTGGACCAGATTCTTGGCGTCCACCTCGGTGTTCGCGCCGAGATCGAGCATGACGACGTCGTTGTCGCCCAGCGTCGGCAGCGGCGCGGCGAGCGCGGGGCGGTCGATCCCCGGCAGCATGCGAAGCGCGAGCTTCGACATCGCCATGAGCGCGCCGGTGTTGCCCGACGAAACCGCGGCGGCGGCGCGCCCCTTCTTCACCAGATCGATCGCGACGCCCATCGACGTCGTCTTGGCGCGACGGATCGCCTGGCTCGGCTTGTCGCTCGATCCGACCACGCCCGCGACGTGCACCACCTCCGAATGGGCGGAGAGATTGGGATGGGTCTCCAGCGACTTGCCGATCGCGGCCTCGTCGCCGACCAGCAGAAAGCGCATGCCCTCGTACTGCCGCCGCGCACGCGCGACGCCCGCCATCATCACCTCCACCCCCTTGTCGCCGCCCATCGCATCGACGGCGATCCAGGATTGGTCAGGCATGGCGGACTTTCGGGCAGGTCAGGAGATCGGAGGCGGTTACGCCTCGACCGAGACGATCTCTCGACCGTTGTAATGGCCGCAGGAATTGCACAGGTTGTGCGGGCGCTTCAGCTCGCCGCAGTTCGGGCACTCCTGGAACGACTCGACCGAAAGCGAGTCGTGCGAACGGCGCATGCCGCGCTTGGAGGGGGTGGTCTTTCGCTTGGGGACGGCCATTTCGGCACCTTGTTCTGGTCAATAAGGGTCCGACGCGCCCCGAACGACAATGGCGCGGCCGCCCCGGCGGGAGGGCCGCGACCGGTCGACCGGACGCATCGCGAAGCCCCGCGCCTATAGCGATTTGCGCAAGGCTTGCAAGCGTGGCACGTCTGCGGGCTCTTCAGGAGTTTACGCCCATGATCCTGCCGGTCACGCTCACCATCGCCGCGGCGCTCGCCCTGCTCAACGTCGGGCTGGCGATCCGCGTTTCGCGGCTGCGCCTGGGCGGGCACACCGCCGGCCATGCTCCGCTCGACACGCGGATGCGCACCCACGCCAATTTCGTCGAATATGCGCCGTTCGTCCTGATCCTTCTCGCCTTGATCGAACTCGGCGGAGGTTCGCCCTTCTGGCTGTGGATCGCAGGCGCGGCGTTCGTGCTCGCTCGGCTGGCGCATGCTTTCGGGATGGATCGCCCGGCCCCCAATCCGTTCCGCGCCGGCGGCGCGGTCGTCACCTGGGCGCTGCTCCTGCTGCTCAGCGGCTGGGCGCTCGCCATCGCGTACGCCGCGCGGGTTCCCGTCGCCCCGACCACCATCGAACTCGCGAACGTGCACGGGTGAAGCGCTGGGTCCTCGCCGCCGCGCTCCTCGGCGCGCCCGCTGCGGCGCAGACCGATCCGCAGCGGCTCTCCGACGACGTGAAGACGCTCGCATCCGACGCGTTCGAAGGTCGTGCGCCGGGGACGGCGGGCGAGACCAGGACGGTCGACTGGCTCGTCGCGCGCTTCAAGGCGCTCGGCCTTCAACCCGGGGGCCGGAACGGCAGCTGGACGCAAGGCGTGCCGCTTGTCCGCACCAGGCTCGGCGCGGGGTCGATCACCGCGGGCGTCCCGCTGGTCCAGGGCCGCGACATCTACCTCAGCACGGTCCGCCCGGTCGATCGGGCGACGATCGCCAACGCGCCGATGGTCTTTGTCGGCTACGGGGTCGCGGCCCCCGAGCGCGGCTGGGACGACTTCAAGGGCGTCGATCTGAAAGGCAAGGTCGCGGTCTTCCTGGTCAACGACCCCGATTTCGGAGCCGCGCCCGGCGAAGATGCGGCGGGGACGTTCGGCGACCGCCGGATGACTTATTACGGCCGCTGGACCTTTAAGTTCGAGGAAGCCGCCAGGCGGGGGGCGATCGCTGCGCTGATCGTCCACGACACGCCCGGCGCGGGCTACGGCTGGAGCACCGTCACCGCGCCGCAGGGCGAGAATTACGACATCGTGCGTCGGCCCGGCGACACCCGCGTGCTGCTGCAGGGCTGGCTGGAGGGCGGGGCCGCGGCCCGGCTGTTCGCTGCGTCGGGCCACGATCTCGCCGCCTTGCGCACGGCCGCCCGCCGTCGCGGTTTCCGTCCGATCGCGCTGAAGCAGACCTTCTCCGCCGATCTGGCGGTGGAGCATGCGCGCGCCGAAAGCCGCAACGTCCTCGCCAAGCTTTCCGGCGGCAGGCACCCGGACGAGGTGGTGATGTTCGGCGCGCATTGGGACGCCTATGGCAAGGGCGCGCCCGACGGCCAGGGCCGTACGATCCGTACGGGCGCGAACGACGACGCCCTCGGCACGGCGGGCGTGCTCGACCTCGCGCGGCAGTTCGCGCGCGGGCCCAGGCCCGACCGGACCCTGGTCTTCGCGCTATGGACGGGCGAGGAACGCGGCCTGCTCGGCTCGGAGACCTATGCGGTCGATCCGGTCTACCCGGCGGCGAAGACCGTCGCGAACCTCACCCTCGACATTCTCCAGACCGCCGGGCCCGCGCGCGACGTCCTGCTGGTCGGCAACGGCCAGAACACGCTGGAGGACGATCTGGCGGCCGCCGCACGCGCGCAAGGCCGCACGGTGACCCCGGAGGCGTTGCCGGAACGCGGCCTGTTCTACCGCGCCGACCATTTCTCGCTGGCGCGGCGCGGGGTGCCCACGCTTCTTCTGATGGCGATTAGCGGCGCGCCCGATCTCGTCGCGGGCGGCCGCTCGGCGGGGCAAGCGTGGCTCGACGGCTATATGCGCTGCTATCACCAAACGTGCGACGCATGGGACCAGGGCTGGGACCTGCGCGGCGCGGCGCAGGACGTGGACCTGTTCCATGCGATCGGCGCAAGGCTGGCGACCACCCGTGCGTGGCCGCGCTGGCGGGACGGGTCCGAGTTCAAGGCCGTCCGCGCCGAAACGGAGGGCGAGCGGCGGTAGCGCCGCTCCGCCTCAAAGCATCCCCAGCGCCTGCATGTACACCTCGAGGATCGCCTCCTCCTCCTGATATTCCTCCTTCTTCTTCTTGCGGATGGAGAGGATCTTGCGGATCGCCTTGGGATCGTAGCCGCGGCCCTTGGCCTCGGCCATCACGTCCTTGATGTCATCGGCGATGCCCTTCTTCTCTTCCTCCAGCCGCTCGGCGCGCTCGATCAGCAGGCGCAGTTCGTCCGCGGCGACCTTGCCGCCGCCCATGCCTTCACCGCGTTCCTCGGCCATGTACTCGAATCCCTTAGAATAGCGCCGCCCTGCCCGGCGCGAACGATTCGCGCGGGCGGCGGCTGAGTTAACCCTGTCGGGTGCGGCGGCGCGTCTAGGCGGCGGCGCGCGTTCGCTCAACCCCTATCGGCCGACCGCCTTCGCCACCCGCCCGCGGTGCATGACGAAGCTGACGCGTTCGAGGCGGGTCACGTCCTCAAGCGGCGAGCCCTGCACCGCGATGATGTCCGCGGTCATGCCGGGACGAATCGCGCCCAGGTCCGCGCGACCGAGCAGGTCCGCGGCGTCCACGGTCGCGGTGCGGATCGCGACCGCGGGGGTCATGCCGATCTGGTTGACGAGCAGCGCGAACTCCTCTGCGTTGCGGCCGTGCTTGGACACCCCGGTATCGGTGCCGAACGCGAACTTGACGCCTGCGCGATACGCCCGGCGGTGGCTGTCGACCATCGCGGCGGCGGCGGCCTCCGCCTTGGGGATCGTCGCGGGGGGCAGCGCGCCGCTGCGCGCCTGGGCCAGGGCTGCGACCGGCGCGATCTCGGTCGGGACCAGATACGCGCCGCTCTTCTTGAGCAGCGCGATCGCGCGGTCGTCGAGGAAGCTGCCGTGCTCGATCGAATCGACTCCGGCCTCCAGCGCGCCCGCGACGCCGTCGGCGGCATGAGCGTGCGCGGCGACCTTGCGGCCGAGCCCGTGCGCGGTGTCGACGATCGCGCGCATCTCGTCCGCGGTGAAGGCGCGGCCGAGACCGCCGCTCACGTTGGAAAGGACGCCGCCGGTCGCGGTGATCTTGACCACCTGCGCGCCGAGGCCGATCTGGCGGCGGGTCGCGCGGCGGCAATCGTCGGGGCCGTCGCAGGTGTTCTCGACCGTCGCTGCGACCGCATGGGCATAGGGCTCGGCGAGGCCGTTCACCGGATCGCCGTGCCCGCCGGTGACAGAGATCGCGGTCCCGGCGTTGACGATCGTCGGCCCGTCCACGTCGCCGCGCTCGACCGCGTCGCGCAGCGCGCGGATGCCGCGCGGGTCGCTGCCGAGCTCGCGCACGGTGGTGAAGCCCGCCATCAGCGTCGCGCGCGCGTTGCCCGCGCCGTACATCATGTCGTCGGCGGGCTCGGTGTTGAGCGCGGTCAGCCGCGCGCGCATCGGATCGCCGCCGATGCCGAGCAGGTGGACGTGCATGTCGATGAGGCCGGGGAGGACGAACCTGTCCTTCAGATCGACCAGCGTCGCGCCCCCTTCCGCCGCCGCGAAGCCGTCGCGGACCTCGACGACCTTGCCGTCGCGAACGATGATCGTGCTCGGGCCGCGGGGCGGCTTGCCGGGCTGATCGAGCAGCGCGCCTGCGTGGATGACGGTGACGGGCGCGGGCGCGGTCTGGGCGATCGCGGGCCCGGCGGTGAGCAGGAGTGCGGCGATGGCGGATTTCAGCATAGACGGGCCCTTCTTGTTTGAAGGTGTTGTACCGGCATCTAACGCCCGCGATAGGGGCGATCGCTTTCCCAAATGCGCCGTCACCCCGGACTTGTTCCGGGGTCCAGCCCTCGGCAGGCGATGCCTTCAGTGGCTCAAAAGCGGTCGCTCGCTGCACCCTGGACCCCGGAACAAGTCCGGGGTGACGGTGGGCTGGTGGATACCGCGCGGTTCGTCATCCAGCGTTTTTCGCTACGCTCTCAGCCATGCGGGCGAGCTGCTCGGGCGTCGCTTCGCGCTGATGCTCAGCCTTCCACTGCGCGTACGGCATACCGTAGATCGCCTCGCGCGCCGCATCCTTGTCGAGCCCGCCCGCTTCCGCGGTCCAATCCGCCAGGCAATTGCGGCAAAAGCCCGCGAGCCCCATCAGGTCGACGTTCTGCGCGTCGTCGCGATGGCGCAGGTGGCGCACCAGCCGGCGGAACGCGGCCGCGGCCGTAACGTCGTCGAGTTGTTCGAGCGGGTCCATTTGTAACGCCTTGCGGTTGATCGGCGGGAGATAGCGTCTACACGGAGCCACGCAAAGCTGAGGACTCCCCATGACCAAGCCCATCGGCCCGCGCGCGCGCAAGGTGCGCGTTCTCGCGACCCTCGGTCCGGCGAGCAATTCGCCCGAGATGATCGCGACGCTGTTTCGCGCAGGCGCCGACGCCTTTCGCGTCAACATGAGCCACGGCGACCAGGCGTCCAAGGTCGCGGTGATCCAGGCGATCCGCGCGCTGGAGAAGAAGTTCGGGCGGCCCTCCACCATCCTCGCCGACCTGCAGGGCCCCAAGCTGCGCGTCGGCAAGTTCGAGGGGGGCAAGACCGAGCTGGTCACGGGCAACACCTTCGTCCTCGACCGCTCGGCCGAGCCCGGCGACGCGACCCGGGTCGAGCTGCCCCACCGTGAGATCTTCGAGGCGATCGAGCCCGGCGCGCGGCTGCTGCTCGACGACGGCAAGCTGGTGCTGCGGGTGACCGACCACGGGCCCGACCGGATCGAAACGCTGGTCGAGGTCGGCGGCCCCTTGTCCAACAACAAGGGGCTGAACGTCCCCGACGTCGTGGTGCCGATGGCGGCGCTGACCGAAAAAGACAGGAGCGACCTCGCCTTCGCGGTCGAGCAGGGGGTGGACTGGATCGCGCTGTCCTTCGTCCAGCGGCCCGAGGATCTGGCGGAGGCGAGAAAGCTGATCGGCGGCAAGGCGGCCTTGCTCGCCAAGATCGAGAAGCCCGCCGCGATCGACCGGCTGGAGGAGATCGTCGAGGCGTGCGACGGCGTGATGGTCGCGCGCGGCGACCTGGGCGTCGAGCTGCCGCCGCAGGCGGTGCCGCCGCTGCAGAAGCGGATCGTCGAGGTGTCGCGGCGGCAGGGACGACCGGTGGTGGTCGCGACCCAGATGCTCGAATCGAGGATCGTCTCCCCCTCC
>SXHP01000011.1 GCA_005773165.1 Sphingomonadales bacterium
AGGATGCTTCCCAAGGGTGACGGAAAGGATTTCGGAGGGCCACGCCTTGCGCGTGTAGAGCAGGTGGGCGAGGCGGGCGGTGAGCGCCGCGGTCTTGCCGGTGCCCGCGCCCGCGAGCATCAGCACGGGGCCGTCAACAGTCAGCACCGCCTCGCGCTGCGGCGGGTTGAGGCCGCGGAGATAGGGCGGGTCGGCCAAAGACTGGTCGGGGAGCTGGGCGTCGGTCACGCGTGAACAGCTAGGGAACGATGCCGCCCGCGGCAAGGCGCTTGCGTCGGGCCGGCGGATGTGGAACAAAGCGTGAAAGGGGGGAGAGATCATGGCGATGACGGGGCGGTGCCAATGCGGGGCGATCAGTTATGCGGCGCAAGGGAAGCCCGCGCACCATGCGCTCTGCCATTGCGAGAACTGCCGGCGATCGGCGGGCGCTTATGTGATCGGCTGGGCGCTGTTCCCGCGCGATGCGGTGACGATCGAGGGAACGCCGGTCGAGTACGAGTCGTCGCCCGAGACGACGCGGCAGTTCTGCGGGACGTGCGGGACGGGGCTGTTCTATCGCAACGAGGCGGTGTTTCCGGGGCAGGTCGATATACAGTCCGCCACCCTGGACGATCCCGGCGCGCTGCCGCCGCAGGTGCGCATCCAAATGGCGGACGCGCCGGGGTGGATGGGGAACATGGCGGATCTGCCGGAGTTCGCCCGCTTTCCGGGGGAGGAATAGCTGCGCGCGATTCGCTGCCGGACCTTGAACGCGAGGCGATCCGGGCATAAGCGAGGGCGCTCCTATACACCCGCATTTTCGAGAACGATCCTTGCCGTCCTTCAAACACCCGAGTTTCCAAGATCGCGTGGCGCTGGCCAAGCAGGCCAAGCAGAAGGCGCTCGACCAGCTGAAGGCGAAGCCTCCGGTCGACGAGGCGCTGATGGCGGAACGGCGCAAGGCGCGGGAGGCGAAGGAGCAGGCCTTGGCCGCGGAGCGCGCCGCCAAGGCTGAGGCGCTCGCGGCGGCGAAGGCCGAGAAGGCGGCGAAGAAGGCGGCGGAGATCGCGGAGGCGGAAGCGGCGGCGGCGCTGAAGGCGGCGCGGCTGAAGCCGCCGAGCGCGGCGGAGATGAAGGCGGCGCGGGATGCCCGCTACGCGGCGCGGAAGGCGCGCAACAGCTGAGGTTGACCGAACGGTCAGCAGCGTAACGCCTCAGCCGCTGCCGATCAGAATAGCAGCAGCACGCCGCCACCGCCGACCTGAGCTGCGGCGATCAGCATCAGTCGGCTGGAGAACGGCTCCTTGCGCGTCTTGTGGCGAAGGACGTGGGGAGCGGCGAACGCGCCCGGCGAGCCGCCGATAAGGGCCAGACCGAGCAGGTCGACCTCCGGAATGCGACGACCACCGGCGACGGCGCGCGCCTTGTCCTGCCGAAATCTGAGCACGGTCCAGGCGTTCACTATGACGATCCAGCAGAACACGGCGGTGAGCATCGCGCCGCTGTAAGCCGAGCGGGTTAGCGTTCGGTGATCGTAGGCGCGCTCACCCCACCGTTGACGAGGCTCGCAACCCGGCGCACGGGCGACCGTGGGAGGGATCGGATGACCGCACCATCGCACCGGCGCGTGCTCGCCGCGAGTTTCGTCGGCACGACCATCGAGTTCTACGACTTCTATGTCTATGCGACCGCGGCGGCGCTGGTGTTCGGGGAGCTGTTCTTCCCGGCGGGCGCGCCGGGGACGCAGCAGCTTGCGGCCTTCGCGACGCTGGCGGTGGCGTTCTTCGCGCGGCCCGTGGGAAGCCTGGTGTTCGGGCATTTCGGCGACCGGATCGGGCGCAAGTCGACCTTGGTCGCGTCGCTGCTGACGATGGGGGTGTCGACGACGCTGGTCGCGGTGCTGCCGACCTATGCGCAAGCCGGGTGGATCGCGCCGATCGCCTTGTGCGTGCTGCGCTTCGGGCAGGGGTTCGGGCTTGGCGGCGAGTGGGGCGGGGCGGCGCTGCTTGCGGTGGAGCATGCGCCGCCTGGGTGGCGGGCGCGGTACGGGTCCGCGCCGCAGCTCGGCGCGCCCGCGGGGTTCGTGGCGGCGAACGGGTTGTTCCTGCTGCTCGGGCTTTGGCTCTCGCCCGCCGAGTTCCGTGAGTGGGGGTGGCGCATTCCGTTCGCGGTCAGCGCGTTGCTGGTCGTCGTGGGCTTGTGGATACGGCTGAAGCTGACCGAGACGCCCGAGTTCGCCGCCTCGCTCGCCGAAGCGCCGCCGCCTGCGGTGCCGATCGCGGAGCTGCTCGGGCGGCATCTGGGGGCGACGCTGGCGGGGACGGTGGGGGCGATCGCGTGCTTCGCGGCTTATTATGTCGGGACGGCGTTTCTGCTCGGCTACGGGACCAAGACGCTCGGCTATCCGATGCAGACGTTCCTGCTGATGCAATTGGGCGCGATCCTGTTCATGGGCGTAGGTATCTGGATCGCGGCATGGCTCGCCGACGCGCGGTTCGACGAGCGGCGGGTGCTGGCGGGCGGGTGCGTCGCGACGATCGGGGTCGGTTTCCTAATCGCCCCGCTGATGGCGGCGGGGGCGGGCGGGGCGTTCGCGTTTCTCAGCGTGACCCTGTTCGCGATGGGCTTCGTCTACGGCCCGCTCGGCGCGTGGTTGCCGGGGCTGTTCCCGCCGCGGGTGCGCTACACCGGCGCGTCCATCGCGTTCAACGTCGCGGGGGTGATCGGCGGCGGACTGACCCCGCTGGTGGCGCAGGGGCTGGCGATGGAGCACGGGCTGGCGGCGGTGGGCTGGTATCTGAGCGCGGCGGCGGGGTTGAGTCTGGTGGCGTTGGTGGCGATGCGGTCGCGGCCAAGCGGGCCTGTGGACTTGATGGTGTAGAGCCTAAACGGCTGCGAGCGCTAGAGTGACGTCCTGCACTCCCGGTTCATGCCAAACGGCATTGTCCAAGATGAGACGCCATCCATTCACGTGCGCTATGTAGGCCGAGCGTTTCATCACCACTCGGTGCGGCACCAAGGCCGCTCGCACGACGCCGAAATAACGGTCGAACAGTACGGCTGCGAGAAGATCGAACTTGGCGTCGGGTAAGCCGCGGATCACGCTAAGCTGCCGCTCGCCGGGTGCGTTCGATCGCAGGCGCCGCGCTTTGATCTGGATGCGCCTGCCCAACGAGTCGATGGCATCGTGGCCCGACGCCGAGTTCCCTTCCAACGTCCAGCCGAACGCCTTTGCGAAGAGGTGTTCAGCATAGTCGCCGAGCGGCCCATTACCAGTTCGTACGACCTTGCGTGCGCGCAATTCGTCGAGAACGGCCGCATATAACCGCATCAGGTCTCGGTCACTGGCGTCCGGAGACAGCCGCAAAGCTGTATAGAGATCGCTACTCTCGGGAGGGATAGGGCCTTCTCGACGGTCATCGGGGACTGCCGAGTTCGAGACATCGTCGGCTGAACTCATGTAAACGGCAGCAGGAACGCACTTGCGCAGCCGGTTACCAATGTTCATTCGCTGCTGCCCGGGATTGAGATGGCGGTAAGCAGAGCCGTCGACGCCGTATTCGGCGGCAACCGCATACAACGCTTCGATGTTCAATCCACCGCCGTCATCAACAATACGCTGCTTCAGCCATGTATTGAATGGGCTATCGCGGGTCGACTCGATCCATGCGTCTCGTTGTTCGCGCGTGAAATGCACCGTGCAGACACTCCGGGTCTAAGCTGAGCTGCCAATCAGCGACGGCAAGGCAACGATCATGCTGACCTTAGCAATGTCAGCCGAGCCTTGCCGTGGACGCGGGTGGCGTCGACTACGAAGCCCGCCACGTCGACCTCCTCCGCCTTAGCCGTCTCGATGCTGACCCAAGTATGCGGCCCCGTCCAGCCCAGACGGGCAAGCCGGTCCAGCGCGACGAAGCCTGCGCCGGTGCCGTAGGGCGGGTCCATCAGGATCAGGTCGAGCGGCTTGGGGGCGGGGGGAAGCGCCATGACCGATCCGGCGCGGACGTCGCCCTTTGCGCCTAGTTTGGCGAGGTTGGCGCGGAGAGCGTCGAGGGCGGCGCCGTCTTGTTCGACGAAGAGGCAGGAGGCCGCGCCGCGCGAGAGCGCCTCGATGCCGAGCGCGCCCGATCCGGCGAAGAGGTCGGCGACGGCTAAATCCTCGAAGCTGCCGAGGCGGCTGGCGAGCATCGAGAATAGCGCTTCGCGGACGCGGTCGGCGGTGGGGCGGGTGGCTTCGCCCGGCGGCGCGATCAGAGGGCGGCCGCGCCATTGTCCGGCGATGACGCGCATTAGCGCTTGCCTCGCGGGCCGCCGGGACGAGGCGGTTTGCCCGGGCGAGCACCGCCAGACTTGGGCCGGTCGCCATTACGGGGTGTCCGGGCGGGAGGCCTGGCGCGGTCGCCGGGTGTCGGCCGATCGGGCCAGCCGCCCGCCGTGCCGCCGCGAGCGTCTTCGCGCGCGGCGCGGGCGGGACGTGCGGCGCGCGGG
>SXHP01000106.1 GCA_005773165.1 Sphingomonadales bacterium
ATGTTCACCATCGGCATCACCAAGGGCCGCTGGAACACGCTGGTGGCGGCGCTGCAGCAGTTCAAGGACGAGCCCAACATCGATTCGATCGAGGTCGTCCGCAAGGGCGCGGTCCGCCGCGCGAAGCTCTATTACCTCCGCGGCCGCACCGGCAAGTCGGCCCGGATCGCCGAGCGCCGCGACACCCGGCCGGCCAAGGCGACCGCTGCGGCCGAGTAATCGCTTTGCGACGGTAGTTCAGCAGGGCGCGGAAGGGTTCCTTCCGCGCCCTGTCTGCGTGTGCCTGCCAGTTGCTGTCCTACAACCGGCGGCTCGGCTATCGGCGGAGCCGCTCTTTGACATGACCGTCGTTCCATCGAGACACGGCGCGCGATAACACCGCGTTTCGCCTCTCCTTAGCCTCTACTTCCGCGCACGCGGCCGTTCACCGCGCCATCCGGTGAAGCAGCGCGACCAGCTCCGCCTGGCGCCCCGTGCCGGTCTTGCCGAATATGTTGCGCAGGTGGGTGCGCACGGTCCAGGTCGACAGCCCCATCGCGCTTGCGTGCGCCTCGATCGTGTCGCCGTGCATCAGCCGGCGGCACAGCGAAGCCTCCGCCGCGGTCAGGCCGAACAGCCCGGTCGCCCGCTCGATCGCGCGCGCCTCCACGGCGGGGCGGTTGGGCAGGTGAACCAGCGCCAGCAATTCGCCGACGCCCGTCACGGGGCACGGATCGACCAGAATGAAATCGTCGCCGAGCCGCACCGCGCCGCTCAGCGCCGGGTAGCGCGCCGTGGCCTCGTGAACCGCGCGCAGCAGATCGTTCTGGGTTTGCGGCTCCAGCGCCTCCAGGCGCGCGGGTCCCGCAGGCTGCAGGCGCATGACGACGCCCGGGGTCGCGGTCATGTCGTCCCGGCTGATCCAGCGGATGACCAGGTCGGCGTTGACCAGGACATGGACGACGTCGGCGTCCGCGCGGAGCGGGTCAGGTCCGATCGCCTCCCGCCGCTGCCGCTCCAACCGCTCGCGCGTCAGGAATGCGCGGCGGAGGTGCGGCGACCAGCGCGCGAACCGCCGCTCCTCCCGCTCCTCGAAATCGCGCTGACCGCCGACCCGCATGAAGGTGAGCGAGTATCGCGCCTCGTCCGCTGCGAACATCACACCCATCAGCTGCGTCGCATTGCCGTGCATTCGCATGAAGTCGCAGTAGAATTCGCTGTTCAGATACGCCTCGCGCCCGACCAGGCGCTCGACATTGATGCCGACGCCCAAAGGAAGCGTCCTGCCCGCAGCAATCCAGGGGTCGGTCCGATGGTAATGTTCGTGATACGCCTGTGTGGCGCCGGGGTTGAAACCGATCCACGACACCGGCGCGACTCCGCCGTCGATCCTCAGCATCGTTGATGCTGGCGTATCGAGCGTCATGCCCAACAATTCTTGCAGGTCATGGACCGAGGACGCCTCCAGCACGGAGGCATAGATGCCGTCGATCACCCTGTCCGGATGTTGGTCCCTTTTTGTCATCGGCCCCCGCCAATGTGGCCCAGACATTCTGGCATCTCGCGGTAATTGTACAAACCCCATTTCCCGCAGGCGCTGACCTGAATGGATCGAATCGAGACTCGCGAGCACGTCGCGGTGCCCGCCGGTTGCATTCCGGGCCCACGCACAAGGGTTTACCCGCCGCCATGTCCCCGCGATAAGGCGGGCGCGGCCGTTCGGGCTGACGCGGAGATGATGGGATGCGTGCATGGGTGCTGGGGATCGTGCTGGCGTCGACGGGGACCGCTGCGATGGCGGCTGATCAGGAGCAGCGTTCGGCCGAGCCGGTCGCGGCCGAGCAGTCGCTCGACTTCGCTCAGGTGTTCGGCGCTGCCGACCTGTCCGGTCAGCAGCCCAAGGCCTTGCGCCTGTCGCCCGACGGAACGCTGCTGACCTCGCTTCGTCCCCGGGCCGACGACCGCGACCGGTACGACCTGTGGGTGCGGGACACCCGCACGGGCGCGGAGCGGATGCTGGTCGATTCGGCCAAGGTCGGCAGCGGCGCGGAGCTGAGCGAGGCCGAGAAGATGCAGCGCGAGCGCGCGCGGATCGGCGGATCGCGCGGCATCGTCGCTTATGATTTCGCGCCGGACGGCCGCTCGATTCTCGTCCCGCTCGACGGCGACCTGTACCTCGCGACGCTGGACGGGCAGGTGCGGCGGCTGACCGACACGCCGGGCGGCGAGCTGAATGCGGCGGTCAGCCCAAAGGGCGGCTTCGTCAGCTTCGTGCGCGACCAGAACCTGCACGTCCAGCCGCTTGCGGGCGGGCCGTCGCGGGCGCTGACGACGGAGGGTTCGGGAACCGTCCACTTCGGCGAGGCGGAATTTGTCGCGCAGGAGGAGATGGACCGCCGCACCGGCTATTGGTGGTCGCCCGACGAGCGCTACGTCGCGGTCCAGCGGTTCGACGAGGCTCCCGTGCAGATCGCCACGCGCGCGGCGATCGGCGCGACGGGCACAAAGGTCTACCAGCAACGCTACCCCGCCGCGGGGACGCCCAACGTGCTGGTCGACCTGTACGTGATGAAGCCGGACGGGACTGGCCGCGTGAAGGTCGATCTCGGACGTAACCCCGACATCTATCTGGCGCGGGTCGACTGGCTGCCCGACGGATCGGCGCTGCTCGTCCAGCGCCAGTCGCGCGACCAGAAGACGCTGGACATGCTCCGCGTCGATCCCGCGACCGGCAAGGCGACGCTGCTGTTCACCGAGAAGGCGGGCGCGAAGAGCTGGCTGAACCTGTCCGACGCCTATCGCCCGCTCGCCGACGGCAGCCTGATCTGGCGGTCGGAGCGCGACGGTTACGGCCACCTCTGGCGCTTCGCGCGCGGCCGGTGGACGCAACTGACCAAGGGCTCGTGGGTCGTCACCGGGCTGGTCGGCGTCGATGAAGGAAAGGGCCGGGTCTTCTTCACCGGCAATCGTGACGATGTGCTCGAGCAGCACCTCTACGCCGTCGACATCGCCAAGCCCGGGGATCCCATGCGGCTGACCGATCGCGGCTGGTGGAACGCCGCGACGATGGACGGCGCGGCGACCCGGCTGATCGTGACCCGATCAAGCCCGAACCAGCCCGCGCAGGTCTATCTGGCCGATGCTGCGGGTAAGCGGCTGTCGTGGATCAATGAAAATGCGGTCGCGGCGGGGCACCCCTATCAGCCCTATCTCCCCAGCCATCGTCCGACGCAATTCGGCACGCTGAAGGCGACCGACGGATCGACGCTTCACTGGAAAATGATCACGCCGCCGCTGGAGCCGGGGCGCAAGTACCCGGTGTTCTTCCAGCATTACGGTGGGCCGTCCAACCAGCAGGTGACGCGCGGTTGGGCGGGGACGATCCCGCAGTTCCTGGTCGACCGCGGCTGGATCTGGTTCCAGATCGACAACCGGGGCAGCGACAATCGCGGCAAGGCGTTCGCGGATCAGATCTACCGCGCGATGGGGACGGTCGAGGTCGAGGATCAGCTCGCAGGCGCGAACTACCTGAAGTCGCTGCCGTTCGTCGACGCGAGCAAGGTCGCGACCTATGGCTGGTCGTACGGCGGCTACATGTCGCTGAAGATGCTGGAGGCGAACCCCGGCGTCTACGCGGCGGCGGTCGCGGGCGCGCCGGTCAGCGACTGGGCGCTGTACGACACGCACTACACCGAGCGCTACATGGGCGACCCGAAAACGGAGGCCACCGCCTATGCCGCGTCGGCTGCGGTGACCGACGCGTCCAAGATCAAGGACCCGCTGCTGCTGATCCACGGCATGGCGGACGACAATGTCTTTCTCGACAATTCGACCGCGGTCGCGGCCAGGATGCAGCAGTCCGCGACCCCGTTCGAAATGATGTTCTATCCGGGCCAGACCCATGCCGTCGGCGGTTCGGGCGTGGCGGAGCACCTCTGGCGAACGATCTTGGGCTTCCTCGATCGCACGGTGAAAGATCGGAAGTAGCGCGGGCGCGCGCGCAGCGTTATGCGGCGCTGCACAAGCAGGACCGGGGCGGGCAGGAGCGAGCAATGGGTTATCGGATAGTGGTCGCAGGCGCGACCGGGAACGTCGGGCGCGAGATGATCAACATCCTCGCCGAGCGCGAGTTTCCGGTCGACGAGCTTGCGGTGCTCGCCTCTTCGCGCAGCCAGGGCGACGAGATCGAATATGGCGAGACGGGCCGCAAGCTGAAGATCCAGAACATCGAGCACTTCGATCCCGAGGGTTGGGACATGGCGCTGTTCGCGATCGGATCGGAGGCGACAAAGGTCTATGCGCCGAAGTTCGCGGCTGCGGGCTGCACGGTGATCGACAATTCGTCGCTGTACCGGATGGACCCCGACGTGCCGCTGATCGTGC
>SXHP01000012.1 GCA_005773165.1 Sphingomonadales bacterium
AGGTAGAGCGACAGCGCGCCCATCACCACCGACTTGCCCATGAAGTCGGTGCCAGCGACCTGGTAGTAGATCGACTTGATCTTCTGCGTGTCATAGGCGGTCAGCCCGGCGAAGAGCAGCACGCCCACGAAGCTGATGACCAGCTGCAGGCCCGAAGACTGGACGAACAGGTTGATCAGGCTGGCGACGATCAGCCCGACGACGCCCATGATCAGGAACGTGCCGAATGCCGACAGATCGCGCTTGGTCGTGTAGCCGTAGAGGCTGAGCCCTGCGAACGCCGCTGCGGTCGCGAAGAAGGTCGTCGCGATCGACGCGCCGGTGTAGACCAGGAAGATCGACGACAGCGACAGCCCCATGACCACCGCGAACGCCCAGTAGAGCGCCTGCGCGGCGAAGGTCGACAGCTTGTTGATGCCGAAGCTCAGAACCATCACGAACGCCAGCGGCGACAGGATGATCAGCCAGCGGAGCGGCGTCTGCAGCACCTGCGCGGCCAGCCCCGAGCTTGCGAACAGCATCGCGACGATGCCCGTCAGCAGCACGCCCGACGCCATGTAATTGTAAACGGACAGCATGTAGGACCGAAGACCCGCGTCATACACTTCCGCGCGCGTGCCCGCGGCGGTCGCCTGAAACGGCGCAGCGTTCGGCCGGGGGTCAGACCAGTTAGCCATGTTTGCTCCTTTGCCCGGCATCACTCGCCGGATAGGCGCAATATCGCGGGTCGACCGCCGATTTTCAAGCGGAACCCGTCGCCTTCCGCGCTCCAGCCGCGTAAATGTGACAGGAACGTCATGCGCCTCTTCATCGCTCTCCGCCCGCCCGCGTCGATCCGCGCCGCCCTGCTCGATGCGATGGAGGGCGGCGGCCCGGCGCGCTGGCAGGACGAGGACCACCTCCACCTGACCTTGCGCTTCCTCGGCGACCTGGAGCGCGGCCCGGCGGAGGATGTCGCCGCCGCGCTCGACGGCGTTCACGCCCCCGCGATCGAGGTTCGCCTGGCGGGCGTCGGACGCTTCACCGACACGCTCTGGGCGGGCGTCGCGACGCACGACGCGCTCGCCGCGCTCCACCGCAAGGTCGACCACGCCTGCGTGCGTGCGGGACTGGACCCGGAGCGCCGCGCCTACCTTCCCCATATCACCCTTGCGCGGTTTCCACGATCGGCGGGCGACGATCCCGCGATCGCACGCTGGCTCGCGACCCACGCCGGACTTTCCAGCGATCCGTTCGCGATGACTCACCTGATCCTCTACGAGAGCACGCTGGGCCGCAGCGGCGCGCATTACGAAACGCTCGCCCGCTGGCCGCTTGGAACCGGGTGAGCCGCCCGGGGGTTCGCCTTGGCGACCTACAGGAGAACATTCATGCGCACGATCACGCTCGCGGCACTCGCCGCCGTCAGCCTCGCAGGCTGCGCCCGTGAAATGGAGACGGGCGCCCCCATGGCTGGGGGACGCAGCGCCGCCGCGGCCCTGCGCACCTCGACGGGGGCGGACGCGGGCCGCGCGACCGCGACCGAAGTCGCCGGCGGCGTCCGCTTCACCGCCGACGTCATGGCTCTGCCCCCCGGCACGCACGGCATCCACGTCCACATGATCGGCGCGTGCGACGCCCCCGCCTTCACCACCGCGGGCGAGCATTGGAACCCGACCGCCATGAAGCACGGGACGATGAACCCGCAGGGTCCGCACAAGGGCGACCTGCCCAATCTGATCCTCGGGGCCGACGGCCGCGGCACGATCGCCGCCACCATTCCGGGGGCGACGATGGATCAGCTGCTCGACGCCGACGGGGCCGCCATGCTCGTCCACGCAAACGCCGACGACCTGATGACCGACCCGTCGGGCAACAGCGGCGGCCGCATCGCCTGCGGCGTGTTCAGGGCGGGATAGAATGGTCTTTGTCCTCCCCGGCGCGGGGAGGACAGGGAGCCTAGATCACCTCTCCCGCCGCACGCGCGCGCGCCTCGCGCGTCGCCTCGGCGGCGGGAACCAGCCGGATCGCGGCGATCGCGCAGGCGACCGCGATCGGCACCGCGAACAGCAGCGACAGCATGCCGGTCGACAGACTGCCCGACAGGGTCGACACCCGCCCTGCAAGATAGGGCCCCAGCGCCAATCCGAGCAGCGTCGTTCCGATAAAGAAGGTCGCGGTCGCCGCTCCTCGCATCCGTGGCAGCACCAGGTCCTGCGTCGTGGCCGCCGCTGCGCCCAGCGCCGAGCTCGCGCACAATTGTCCCAGGAACAGCGCCGGATAGAACAGCGTCGTCGTCTCCGCGGTGAACGCCAGCGCCAGCAGCGGCGCCTTCATCACCGCCCCGAACAGCACCACCCACAGCCGCCCCGAAGCGCGCGTCCGCCGCAGCCGATCCGCGACCACTCCGCCCAGCGTCACCCCCAGGAACCCCGCCAGCGCCCCCAGGCTGCCGATCATCAGCCCGGCCTCTGCGGGTGTCTGACCCAGCACCCGCATCGCATAGGGCGCGGCCCAGAAGCTCGCCGCATAGCTCAGGAACGCGTTGAGCCCGTAGGCGACGACCGTGCACAGAAACGCGGGCGTCCCGACGATCAGCGCAAAGGTCGCCGCGTCGCGCCGCCGCAGCGCCGTCGCCCAGGAATACACCGCATACGCGCCGATGCCGACCGCGAACCACTGCGGCTTGGGCTCGCCGAACGCGATCAACGTCGCGACGATCGCGACGACGACCCCGAGACCCAGGAGATTGACCGCCAAACCCCGTCCGCGCCCCTCGCGCCACGCCCCGAAGAGAGTCAGCGGCGGCAGGATCGTCAACAGCTCGTCGAAAAAAGCGCGGAACGGCGCGGGATGCTTGGGCGGCTCGGGCAATCCTTCCACCGCCCCGCGCACCGGCTCGCGCAGCGTCGCGATCCACAAGGCGAGCAGCACGCCGGGCAGCCCGACCGCCATGAACGCCGCCTGCCACCCGACCAGCCCCCACGGTCCCCCATCGGGATAGGCCGCGTTCCACCGCTGGACCACCAGTCCGCCGATGAACAGGGACACGCCGCCGCCGACGTAAAGCCCCGCCGAATAGATCGACAGCGCGGTCGCGCGCAGCCGCTTGGGAAACCAGTCGGAGATAAGAGAATACGCCGAAGGGCTCGCGGTCGCCTCGCCGATCCCGACCCCGATGCGCGCCGCCGCCAGATGTCCGCCGGTCTTGGACAGTCCGGACAGCGCCGTCATGGTCGACCACAACGCCAGCCCGATCGTCATCAGCCGGACCCGGTGCCAGCTGTCCGCCAGCCGCCCCAACGGGATGCCGAACAACGCGTAGAATACCCCGAACGCGGTGCCGTACAGGAACCCGAGGTCCTCGTCCTCCAGGTTGAGGTCGCGCTTGATGTCCTCCGCCAGGATCGAGATGATCTGCCGGTCGACGAAGTTCAGGATGTAGACCAGGAACAGGATCGACAGGACGTACCAGGCATAGGGCGACGCCCGCTGCGTCACCGCTCCCTCTTCCACCGCGACCGCCATGCGTCCTCCCGTGCTTCGAAGAACGGGTATCAGACGATCGTGTCAGGGCGAAGCGCTAATCCGAGCGGCAGGTCAGTGCGCGGGGACGCTTCCGAAGCGCTCCGCCGCCCGCTCCTCCAGCCGTCGCAGCAGCGCCTCGATCGACAGCGCGGCGCTTTCGGGCGTCGCCCGGCGGACCGGCTCCTCGGACGGCGACGGCGACGGCGGCGGCGGCGTCAGCACATAGGTGTCGAACCGTTCGCCGGGGGCCAGCACGTTGCGCGCAAGCGGCTCGACCTTCACCGGGGGCGGCAACGGCACTTGCGGGATCGCGCCCGGATCGAACGCCGCGAGCGGCAGATCGAGGTCGGCGGGAACCGGTTGCTCGACGGGTTCCGGAAGCGGCGGAGCAGGCGGCGCGGCCACCTCCATCAGCGGGGTGCCCATTTCGGCCGCGGTCATCGGCCGCCGGGGCGGCGCATCGGGGTGCGCGTCCGCGCGGCGCACGACCGGGACCGCGTTCGCCGCCGTCTTGGGCGCGAGCAGCCCGCCCGGTCCGAACAGCAGGTACAGCACCGACCAGGTCACCGACGCCGCCATCGCCCCGCCGCCAAGCGCCAGCACCGCGCGCGCGGTCACGCCCAGCGGCGGCGCGGCGGCGGCGATCAACGCGGGGATGCCGCTCGCCCAGACCCAATCCTCCAGCGCCGCCGCGGGCAGGAGCGCGAACAGCGCGGCCACGCCGGATCCGGCGACGGCGGCGCCGATCGGGGCGGTCCAGGGGTTCACACGCGGTAATGAGGGGAACGCGACCATGATCCATCCGTGCACGCGGCCAAAAGGCCTTGGTAGACAGGTTGGTAAACGGCAATGTTTGACGACCAGTTACGCTCGCGCTCGACGAACGCCCGCGCCTGCGTCCGCCGCGCGTCCCATCCGCTCCGATCCGCCAGCAAGGCGGCCAGGGCCTGGGCGATCGCCGCGGGGTCGTCGGGCCGGAACAGCGTGCCCGTCTCGCCGTCGCGGATCAGCTCGCGGTGCCCGCCGACGTCCGACGCCGCGACCAGCCTGCCTTGCGCCATCGCCTCCAGCGGCTTCAGCGGCGTCACCAGATCGGTCAGCCGCATGCGCTTGCGCGGATAGGCGAGCACGTCGATCAGCGCGTAGTAACGCTCCACCGCATCGTGCGGCACCCGCCCGACGAAGCGGATCGCGTCCGCCGCCGGGGACGCCGCGGCCTGCGCGCGCAGCGCCTTCTCCATCGGCCCGCCGCCGACGAGCACCAGCCGCGCCCGCGGCCGCGCAGCGACCAGCGCGGGCATGGCCGCGATCAGATCGTCGAGACCCTCGTAGTCGTAGAAGCTGCCGATGAAGCCGACGACCTCCGCTCCATCGAGACCAAGCGAGCGCGAGAGTTCGGGGTCGCGCGCGGCGGGTTCGCCGAACAGGGTCAGGTCGACCCCGTTGGGCGACACGATCACCTTCTCCGCGTCCACCCCGCGCGCGACGAGGTCGCCGCGAAGTCCTTCGCAGATCACCGCCACCGCGTCCGCGCGCTTCGCCGCGAGCGTCTCGACAGCCCGGGTCGCGCGATACCGGAGCGACCCTTCGCGCCCGGTGCCGTTGCCGACCGCCGCATCCTCCCAGAACGCCCGTATCTCGTAAACCAGCGGCAATCCTCTGCGCCACGCCGCGGGCCACGCCGCAAGCGCATCGAGCACCGGCGAATGCGCGTGGAGAATGTCGGGGCGGAACCGGTCGCACGCCCGCCCGATCGCCCGCGCGAAGGCCGCCAGCCCGGCGGCTTCGCCGATCACGCCGCTCCGCAGCGCTCCCGGGGTGCGATGAAACTCGAGGCCGTCGACCTGCTCGACCTCCGCGGCGGGCGTCCCGTGCCGCGGGCCCGTCACCGCGGCGACCGCCCACCCCCGCGCGATCTGCGCCTTCAGGATGGCGCGCGTGCGAAAGGTGTACCCGCTCTGCAGCGGCAGCCCGTGATCGAGGACATGGAGGATGCGCATCGTGCCCGTCCTCTGGCACGCCCCCACTTAACGCCGCGTCAACCGCATCGGCGTAGGTGACGATACGATGCGCCCGTCACCGCCCTCTCTCGCCCGCAGCGCAGCGCCATGATCGACCTGCTCGCCATCGTGCTCACCCACGGGCTGATGCTGCTCGCCTGCTGGCTGCTGCTCGGCCGCGACGATCTCGACCGCGAAGGCGGGCCCGGGCGCGAACGCTGGCGCCGGACGCGGGAACGCTGAATGCGCGACCTCGTCTTCGTCGGATTCCTGGCGGCCTTCTTCGCGATGGGGATCCGGCGGCCGTTCCTGCTGGTCCTCGCCTACGCCTATATCGACATCGTCTCGCCGCAGCAGCTCTCCTATTATCTGCTCAACAGCGTGCCCGTGTCGATGATCGCGGCGGCGCTCGCAATCGGCGGCTGGCTGATCATCGACGACAAGCGCGACGCCCGCTTTTCGCCGCGGCAAGGGCTGCTCCTTCTCCTGATCGGCTATTGCTATCTGACGACGCTCACCGCCGATTTTCCCGCTCAGGCGCAGGAGAAATGGACCTGGGTGTGGAAGGCGCTGGCCTTCGCCGCCTTTCTGCCGCTGACCTTGCGGACTCGCCTGCGCATCGAAGCGCTGCTGCTGTTCATGGTCCTGTCCGCCGCGACGATCATCGTCGTTGGCGGGGTCAAGACCGCGCTCGGCGGCGGCGGCTACGGCAGCCTCAACCTGATGAACACCAGCAATTCGGGGCTGTACGAAGGGTCGACGATCTCCACCGTCGCGATCGCGATCATCCCGGTGATCCTGTGGCTGATGAAACACGGCACGTTGTTTCCGCGCGACTGGCGAATGAAGCTGTTCGGTTCCGCGCTGATCTTCGCCTGCCTGCTGATCCCCGTCGGCACCTCGACCCGCACGGGGTTGCTCTGCATCGCCTTCCTCGCGGTGCTGGCGCTGCGATCGGTCAAGCGCCCCGCGCTCTACATCGCCGCGATCGGTGTGCTGGGCCTCGCCGCTATTCCCTTCCTGCCCTCGACCTTCACCCAGCGGATGAACACCATACAGACCTACCAGGCCGACGAAAGCGCCTCGACGCGGATCGCGGTATGGAAGTGGACGCTCGACTATGTGGCGCGCCATCCGACCGGCGGCGGGTTCGCGGCGTATCACGGCAACCGCATCCGCTACGACCTGAAATCCGCAAATGGCGCAGCCGCTGCGCCAACGGTCACCGAAGATCAGGGACGCGCCTATCATAGCGCCTATTTCGAGATGCTGGGCGAACAGGGCTATCCCGGGCTCGCGCTCTGGCTGCTGATCAACCTGATCGGGCTGTTCCGGATGGAGGTTCTCCGCCGCCGCTATCGCGATGGCGACGGCGACCTCGCCTGGGCGGGTCCGCTCGCCGCGGCGCTTCAGGCCGGGCACCTCGTCTATCTGCTCGGCGCGCTGTTCATCGCGATCGCCTTTCAGCCGTTCATCTACATGCTGATCGGCGCGCAGATCGGGCTGGACAGCTATTGCGCCCGCAAACGCGCCCAATCCGCTGCCGGGGCTCCGTTCAACGCGCCCAAGGCCGCTGCGGCGTGAGCGAGCTTCGCGTCCTTACCGGCGCTCGCGGCGTCGCGGCATGGTTCGTCGTGCTTTATCACGTCCGCGTCACCTTTCCGGCTCTCCCTGTGCAAGCGCTGCTCGCCAAAGGCTATCTCGCCGTCGACTTCTTCTTCCTGCTGTCCGGCTTCGTGATCTGGCTGGCGTGGCACGATCGGATACGCGAACCCGGCGCGGTCGCAGTCTTTCTCCGCAAGCGGGTCGCCCGCATCTGGCCGCTTCACCTGGCGATGCTCGCCTTCGCGTGTCTTCTTGCGCTCAGCCTCCGGGCGACCGGGCGCGACGATCCCGCCTTTCCCTTCGCCGAGCTTCCCCTGCACCTCCTGCTCGTCCAGAACTGGGGCTTCACCCAGGCGCTCGCCTGGAACGATCCCGCCTGGTCGATCAGCGCGGAGGCGGCCGCCTACCTCCTCTTCCCCCCGCTCGTGCTCGCGACCGACTGGCGTCGCCTGTCGACCCCCGCGCTGCTGACCGTCGCCGCCGCGATCCTGCTCGCACTCCACCTCGCCATGCGCGGCGAGCCGACGCTCGGCAGCGACATTCCACGTTTCGGCGTCCTCCGCTGCCTCGCCGAGTTCACCGTAGGGGGGATCGTCTGCGCGCTCTGGCTCCGCCGCCCCGCCGCCGCGCTTCGCCCTGCGCTCCTCGCCGCCGCGCTCTTCGCGGCGCTGCTGGCAGGCGCCCCAGAGACGCTGGTCGTCCCCGCCGCGCTTGCCGCCGCCCTGCTCGCGCTCGCCGCCACCGCGGACCGTCGCGGCAATCCGCTGGAGCGCCCACTGTTCCACCGCCTGGGCGAGATCAGCTACGCCACCTACCTCTGCCATTTCCTGCTGTGGAAGGCCTGGAAGCTCGCCTTCGTCACCGCGGAGGTCGCGCCGATTCACCTCGCGACCTATCTGTTGGCGGTGTTGATCGCCTCCTCGCTTCTGTACGACCGCATCGAAGTGCCAGCGCAGGCGTGGCTCAATGGCGTGCGGGTTCGTCCTCGGGTTCGTCGACCAGCTCGTCCTCCAGCGCCGCGATGATCGCCGCGTTGAAGGCGGGAATGTCGCTCGGCTTGCGGCTGGTGATCATGTTCGCATCGACTACCACCGCTTCGTCGCGATACTCGGCGCCCGCATTCTCCAGGTCGGTTCGGATGGAGGGATAGCCCGTCACCGTCCGCCCGTCGACCACGTCCGCCTCGACCAGCAGCCACGGCGCGTGGCAGATCGCCGCGACGACCTTTCCGTCCTCCACGAATTCCGCCACGATCTCCACGGCGCGGTTGTACATCCGCATGCGATCGGGATTGGCCACTCCGCCCGGCAGCACCAAAGCGTCGTAATCGTCGGTGTCGACGTCGTCGATCGACAGGTCCGGGGTGACGGTGCCCAGCTTCTCGCCCGCATGTTCGCCGTGGATCGGATCGGTCTTGATCGACGCCAGCGAAACCGACGCGCCCCGTGACTCGAGCGCAAGCCGCGGTTCGAACAGCTCGGCGGTCTCGAACCCGTCTGTCGCGATCATGAGCACACGTGCTCCGGTGAGGTCGGCCATCTTGCATGCTCCCGATGCGTCAAAGGGGCTCAACCCCCGCCCGCCGCGCCCGTTCCGGAACGATCGCACGCGCCCGCGCATTCCTCCGCACCTGTTCCCGGAAGGAGAAGCCATTGGCCGCCCGCCTCGTCTACTCGGACGATCAGAAGCCCGGGATCACCCGCAAGAAGGTCCGGAACGGCTGGGCCTATCACTTGCCCGACGGCGAGCGCATCACCGACCGCGGCGAGATCGACCGGCTGAACGCGATTGGCCTGCCGCCGGCGTACACCAACGCCTGGTTCTCGCCCAAGCTCAACGGTCACATCCAGGCGGTCGGCTGGGACGAAAAGGGCCGCAAGCAATATCGCTACCACCCGGACTTCCGTGAAAAGCAGGAAGCCGCCAAGTACGAGCGCACCGCCGAATTCGGCCACGCGCTGCCCCGGCTGCGCAAGAAGGTGGAGGAGGATCTCGCCCGCCGCGGCTTGAGCAAGGACCGCGCGGTGGCCGCGGTCATCCGCCTGCTCGACATAGGCCACATCCGCGTCGGCAACGAGGCCTATGCGCAAAGCAACGAGAGCTTCGGCGCCACCACCTTGCGCGAAGAGCATGGCGAGGTGAAGGGCGACACGTTGAAGCTTCAGTTCAAGGCCAAATCGGGCAAGCTCTGCACAAAGAAGCTCACCGACCGATCGCTCGCGCGCTTCGTCCGCAAGTGCCAGGACCTCGACGAGCAGCATCTGTTCGCCTGGCTCGACGAGGCGGGCGAAGCGCACCCCGTCACCTCGTCCGACGTCAACGCCTATATCAAGGATGCGACCGGCGACGATTTCACCGCCAAGAACTTTCGCACCTGGGCGGCGAGCGTGACCGCGTTCGAAGCGCTCGCGTCGGCGCAGCAGGACCTCAGCCTCAAGTCGCTGCTGGAGCCCGTCACCTCGAAGCTCGGCAACACCGCCGCCATCGCGCGCAAATCCTACGTTCATCCTACGCTCATCGAATTGATCAAGAAGGACCAGTCGGCGTTCCGCGCCGCCGTCCAACTCCCCCGCGCAGCGCAGCGCCTGAGCCGCGCCGAGCGCGGGCTGCTCGCGTTCCTGGAGAACGCGACCGTTTAAAGGTCATCGCATGTCCAACACCACCGCCCCCAAACCGCCGATCTTCGACGCCGGCGCGTTGCAGGTCCAGACGCAGGGTTTCCTCACCGCCAGCCTGGACTGGCTCCGGCTTCACTGGCTTGAGATCCTCGTCGCCTTCGCGGCGGGCGCGATCATCGTGGTCGCGCTGCATGGGCTGCGCAAGCTCGGCGAGCGGCTCTGCCGGCGCGACACCGGGCCGACCGGCTGGGGCACCGTGATCGGCCGGGCGGTGATCAGGACCAACAACTTCTTCATCGTCATGCTCGCCGCGAAGCTCGTCGCGGGCTACGCGGGCGCGCCGACGCAGGTCGCATCGACAATCGACTTCCTGTGGACGGTCGCCTCGGTGTTCCAGGCGGCGATCTGGGCGCGAGAGCTGATCCTCGGCGCGATCGAGCACCGCACCTCGTCCGAACATTATTCGGGCGAAGCCTTGCTGTCCGCGATGGGGTTGATCCGCCTGCTCGTCACCTTTGCGCTGTTCGCGGTGGCGCTGATCGTCGTGCTCGATAATCTCGGGGTCAACGTCACCGGCCTCGTCGCGGGTCTCGGCGTCGGCGGCATCGCGATCGGCCTCGCCGCGCAGGGCATCTTCGCCGACCTGTTCGCCGCCTTGTCGATCATCTTCGACCGCCCGTTCCGCCGCGGCGACGGGATCAGCTACGATCAGGCGTCGGGCACCGTCGAGGCGATCGGGCTCAAATCCACCCGCATCCGCGGCGTCGACGGGGAGGAGCGGGTCATCTCCAACAAGAACCTGCTCGACAAGGAGATCATCAACAACACCCAGCGCAATCACCGCCGCGCGAAATTCGTGATCGGCGTCACCTACCAGACCCCGCCGGAGGTCTGCGCCCGCATCCCCGCGATGCTTCAGGAGATCGTCGAGGCGAACGACCGCCATTTCATCCGGGCGGGCTTCACCGGCTTCGGCGCGTCAAGCCTCGATTTCGAGCTCCAGTTCGACAGCGAAGGCCCCGATTACGCGCACTTCTACGACGGCCGCACCACCGTCGGCATCGCGGTCCTGAAGCGGTTCAACGACGAGGGGATCGACATCGCCTACCCGACGCAGGTGGCCTATACCGCCGCGCCCGACGGGACGCTGATCCTGCCGCATGCCGACTGTCCCGAGCCGAAGGCGGCGTGATCCTCCCCGTCAGCGCGGGGAGGATCAGGAGCTCACCCGTTGCGGATCTTGTCCATCACCTTGTCGTGCAGCCACAGGTTCATTTCGGCCGATCCGTTCTTCTCGCCGGCATAGCCCAGCTCGGTCGCCAGCTGCTTGCGGTTGTCCAGGCTTGAATCCATCCCGATCAGCTTCATCAGATCGACGATCGACGTCCGCCAGTTGAGGTCGGGATTACCCTTCGACGCGGCGATCTTCTCCAACGCCGCTTCTGGGTCGATCTGCTTCTTGGGCGCAGGCTGCGGCGCGGCGGGCGCGGGCTTGGCGGCTGCGGGCGCGGCTGGCTTGGGCGCAGGCGCGGCCTGCGGCACCGGCGTCACGACCGCGCCATGGCCGAAGATGGCGTCCTTGATCGAACCGAAAATGCTCATGGGTGTCTCCTTGTACTGGAAGACAGCCTAACGCCCGCCGATCGTTTTGGACCCGAACGCACCCGCAACTCCTCCGTCACCCCGGAACAAGTCCGGGGTGACGGTCGACTAAATCCCGCCCTCATCCAGACTCAACAACGTCGCATTCCCGCCCGCGCTGGTCGTGTCCACCGACATTGCCCGCTCCGCGCAGAACCGGTAAAGATACAGCGGCCCGCCCGCCTTGGGGCCGGTCCCCGACAGCCCCTCGCCCCCGAACGGCTGCGAACCCACCACCGCCCCGATCATCGACCGGTTGACGTAGAGGTTGCCGACCGCCGCCTCGGCCTCGACCACTTCCGCCGCTCGGGCGATCCGGCTGTGGAGCCCCATCGTCAGGCCGAAGCCCTTGGCGTTGACCCGGGCGATCGTCTCCGACAGCTCCCCCGCCTTCCACGTCGCGACATGGAGCAGCGGCCCGAACCACTCGGCGGTCAGCTCCTCGATCGCGCCAAGCCGGATCAACGTCGGCGGCACGAACAGCCCCTCCGCCGGCACGTCGATCGTTTTCAACCAGCGATCGCGGACGCTGTCGCGATAGCCCATCAGCCGATCGAACGCGGCGCGGTCGATCACCGGCCCTACGTCGGTCGCCGGATCACCCGGCGCGCCGACGATCAACGTGTCCATCGCGCCTTTCAGCATTGCGATCACGCCGTCGGCGACATCCTCCTGCTCCAGCCGCAGCCGCAGCGCCGAGCA
>SXHP01000107.1 GCA_005773165.1 Sphingomonadales bacterium
CTCCACCAGCTCCGCGGTCGCGTCGGTCGCGGCAACCGGCGCGGGCAGGTCATCCTGCTCACGCAAGGCGAGGACAAGATCGGCGAACGCACGCTGAAGCGCCTGCGCACCCTCGCCACCTTCGATCGGTTGGGCGCAGGCTTCGAGATCAGCGCCCACGACCTCGACATGCGCGGCGGCGGCGACCTGCTCGGCGAGACCCAGGCGGGGCACATGAAGCTGATCGGCATCGACCTCTACCAGCACATGCTGGCCGGCGCGCTGAAGGCCGCGCGCGGCGAGGCGGAGGAGGCGGCCGCGCCCGAGATCAACCTCGGCGCAGCGGGACATCTGCCGGAAACGTGGATCCCTGAGGCCGACCTGCGCCTCGGCCTATACGTCCGCCTCGCGCGGATCGCGGCCGACGCGGACCTCGACGCGTTCGAGGAGGAACTCGTCGATCGCTTCGGCCCGCTGCCGCTCGAGGCCGAAGCGCTCGTCGCGAACGCCCGTATCGGCCTCCTCGCCCGCGCCGCGCGCATCGCGCGGATTGACGCTGGACCTGCGGCGATCGCGCTGACACCTGCGGCCGGGTTCGTGGGCGATGCGGAGGCGATCGGGCTGGAGGAGAAGAACGGGCGCCTGCTGCTCAAGGCGGAAGTGCCGGAATCAGAGCGGACAAGCCGGGTGATAGGTCTGCTAGAGACGCTTGCTCTGTAGAACGACTCTGCCCAACTTCCTCCGTCACCCCGGACTTGTTCCGGGGTCCAGAGTGCGGCAAGCGAGAAGCTCAAGCCTCTATCCGCATCGCCCGCGGAACGCTGGACCCCGGAACAAGTCCGGGGTGACGCTGGCGGCAAAGGCCAGCGCCGCCGCCTATCTTGACCCGTAAATCCGGTCGATCACTCCCGACACCGCGACCAGCTCCGCCGAGCGCGGGTCAAACCGCTCTCCCGCCGCCAGCCGCCGAGCCCAGTCCGAAGCCGCGCGCCCGCCCCATTCCTCACTGCTGGACGCCAGCGGCTCCGAACTCGTCCCCCGATACCGTTCCGCCGCGAAGTCGTAGAACGATCCGCCGACATTGCGGAACCCCGCCCCGCCCTCCCGACCATAGAAGGTCGCCGATATGTCCGCGTCCCGCCCCGCCTGCGCGCGCCACGAGCACGCCAGCCGCACCGCCGTTCCGCCCGCCAGCGTGATCGTCGCCAGCGCGAAGTCCTCGACCGCGTCGCCGCCGAGCGGTTCGCCGTCTGCGAACAGGTGCGACGTAACGTTCTCGACGTCCGGGAACCCCAGACACCACAGCGCCAGATCGACGAGGTGGACCCCCAGATCCATCACGCACCCGCCACCCGACTGCGCCCGGTCGTAGAACCACGGCTTGTCCGGACCATAAGCGTTGTGAAAGACGAGATCGACCGCATGGACGTGTCCCAGCGCGCCGCCCCCCAACAGTTCCGCGATACGCGTCATTCCGCTCGTGAACCGGTACGAGAAGTCGACCGACAACAATCGGTCCGCCGCCCGCGCCGCTGCGACGACCGCCCGCGCCTCGTCGGCCGATCGCCCGAGCGGCTTCTGGCAGAACACCGCCGCTCCCGCGTTCAGCGCAGCGATCGACTGCTCGGCGTGCAGCGCGCTCGGCGTCGCGATCACCACGCCGTCGGGCCGAAGCGCGAGAATGTCGTCCAGCCCGCCGAGAACGACCGCATCAGGAGCAAGCGCCCGCGCCTCCGCCGCCATTTCGGCTGACGGATCGGCGACCGCCACCGCCTCGACGAGCCCCGTCGCCAGGATCGCCTCCATCCGGTGCCGCCCGATCCAGCCCGTGCCCAGGAATGCTATGCGGGGCTTGGTCATGTTCTCTCCCGTCCGTCATGCCAGCGAAGGCTGGCATCTCCATATTGCAGTGCGCGCGCTTGCCGCACGAAACCCCGGCTATGGGTTGACGGACGCTAGAACTCGATCAGCGCCTTGACGAACCCATCCGGCTTGTCGCGCGTCGCCTCGATCGCCGCGGCGACATCCGCCAGCCGGTACCTGTGCGTATAGAGCGGCGCCGGATCGATCCGCCCGCTCGCCACCGCGTCCACCGCGTCCTGCAAGCCCGCCAGGTTCACCGCAGGATCGCGTTCGTGCGCGTTGATCACGTCGATGCCTTTCCAGTTCCAGTTTTGCATGTTCACCTGCCGCGGCCCGTCCTGATGGTACCCCGCTACGATCAGCTTGCCGCCGAAGCCGACCAGCTCCCCCGCCAGGTCGAGCGGCCATTGCTTGCCGACCGCCTCGATCACGCGCTCGCACAGCGCCTCGCCGGTGATCCGCTTGACGTCCTCGATGATACGCCAGTGATCGTCCATCACGATCGTCTCCGCCGCGCCGAACGCGCTGGCGAGGTCGAGCGACGACCGCCGCCGCGAGATCGCGATCACCTTCGCCCCCGCGTCGCTCGCCAGCCGGGTCAGCACCGCGCCTAGAAACCCGAGCCCGACGATCGCGACCGTCTGCCCGGCCCGTATGTCGCTGCGCCGAAAAATGTTCATCGCGCAGCCGAGCGGCTCGCCGGGGAACGGCTTGCCCGCGAGGCTCTGCGGCAGCACCACCACAGCATCCGCCCGCGCCACGTCGTACTCGGCAAAGCTGTGCCCCGCGAGCACCGCCACGCGATCACCCGCGCGCACCGTCGTCACTCCCTCACCGACCGCGTCGACCACGCCCCAACCCTCGTGCCCCAGCCCGCCCGCGTCGCCGGGAAACGTCGACCACGGCTGCCCCTCATACGGTTCGACGTTGGACGCGCAGACGCCGCATCCCTCCAGCCGCACCCGCACCTCGCCCGCGCCGGGCTCCGGCCGTACAACATCTGTCACCGTCATCGCGGCGGGGCCGGTGAGCACCGCCGCCTGCATCGTCTCACGCACTTCAAGGAACCTTTCAGGACAAATCAGAGCTTAGCAGCCGATGGACCGACCCCAGCCCGGCATGACGCGAACGCTCGAGGACAATATCGAGCGCCTCGCCGCACGCCAACGCAACGCAACTGCCGACGCCCCGCTCAGCGACCGCCTGTCCGATGCCATCACCAATTTCGCCGGATCGATGCTGTTCGTCGCCATTCACCTGTGCCTTTTCGGCGGCTGGATCATGGTCAACCTCGGCTGGCTGCCCATCGAGCCGTTCGATCCCAGCTTCGTCGTGCTGGCGATGATCACCAGCAGGAGCGATGCGAGCAACGTGAGAGGGAGCAGCAGCGCCGA
>SXHP01000108.1 GCA_005773165.1 Sphingomonadales bacterium
CGTGCGATCCGCCGCGCCTCGCGCTGAAGCTCGGTGATGTCGCGCGGCGTTCCGGCCGCGCGCGGCTTGGCCGCCAGCGCCTCGCCGAGCTTCGCGCGCAGGTCGTCGAGCCCGCGCCGCCGCACCGCGACGGTCGGCACGACCGGGACGCCGAGCTCCTGCGCCAGCCGCGCGGGATCGAGCCGGAGTCCGTCGCGCTCCGCCAGATCGATCATGTTGAGCGCGACCACCATCGGCCGTCCGAGGCTCGTGAGCTGGAGCGCGAAGCGGAGGTGGTTGTCGAGATTGCCCGCGTCGACGACCATCAGGATCGCGTCGGGGGTGCGCTCGCCCTCCTGCCGCCCGAGCACCACGTCGCGAGTGACGCGCTCGTCGGGGCTCGCGGGGTCTAGGCTGTACGCGCCGGGCAGGTCCACCAGCTCGACCGGCCGTCCGTCGTCGAGCGCGAAGCGGCCCGAATGCCGCTCCACGGTGACGCCCGGATAATTGCCGACCTTCTGCCGCGCGCCGGTCAGCGCGTTGAACAGCGCGCTCTTGCCGGCGTTGGGATTGCCGACCAGCGCCACCAATGGCTGCGCGTGCATTGCGGCGGCGATGCTATCCGGCGAGCGGCGAAACGCGGATGGTCGCGGCGACCGCGCGGCGCAGCGCCACCGTCATCCGCCCGATCCGGCACGCGATCGGTCCCGCGCCCAGCGTCGCGCGATGCAGCACTTCGACCGCGACTCCTTCGTCGAACCCCAGCTCCCGCAGCCGCCGCGCCTCAGGGACCGCAAGCCGCGCCCATTCAATCGCGGCGACCGTCGCGGGCTGGCGGCGGGGAAAGGACTCGAGCGTGACGAGGCTGGCCATGCCCGACGCATAGAAGCGTTGCGATTGATTATCAATGACAAAGGATCAGGCCACCGGATAGCGCAGCCGCCCGATGAAGCGCGACAGGCTGGGCATGTGCTCCGCCCGCCGGATCATCCCGGCCTTCGCCTTTTCGAAGCGCATCAGCCCGTCGATGCGGCGCGACAGGAACGCGCGGGTGTCGGCCAGCCCCTCGCTCTCGTCGTCGAGAAAGACGGTGATCGTCGAGGCGTAGACCGCCAGCAGCGTCGCGCGCTTGGTGTAATGGTTATAGTCGGTCGCGGTGTCGCCCGCTGTGCGCCACATCCGGTCGGCGGTGCGCCAGCCGAGCCGCGCCGCCTTAAAGGCGTTGGTCGGCAGCGCCAGCACCGCGAGCGCGCGGCGCAAGGCCTCGCGGTCGGGCGCGAGCACGCCGAGCCGCGCCTCGATCAGCGCGGTGATCCGTTCGCGGATCTTCATCGTCCCGAGCAATTCGGGGGGCAGCCCCGCCGCCATCGCGGCGTCGACGTACGCGAACCAGGCGTCGATCATGTCGACCGCGCCGCCCGGAAAGGCGAGCCGCGCGACGTCGCGGTCGATCCCCGCCCCCGCCGCCGCCATGTCGCGCGCCGCGTCGCCCCAGCCGTCGAACGCGGCGTTGGAGGCGAGTCCCGGCGCGAGCGCCGCGCGCACTTCGTCGAGGGTCAGGTCATCGGTCATCGGCGGCTCCTTGCCCCTCCAGATGCGGTGCGGACGGGTCCGGCGCAAGCGGCGCGTCGCCGCGGCGGACCAGCACCAGCGCGGCGGCGACCATCGCCGCGCCGACCAGGTCGAGCGGTCCCAGCCGCTCGCCATAGACCATCCAGCCGATCGTCGCCGCGACCACCGGCTGGATCAGCAGCCCGATCCCGACGACCAGCGGCGACAGCGCGCCGAGCGCATAGATCATGCAGCCCTGCCCCAGCACCTGACTGACCAGCGCCAGCCCGAGCAGCGGCGTCCAGTCGCCGGGCCATATCCGCTCGCCGAACAGGATCGCGGCGACGAGCAGCGGCAGGATGCTCGCGGCCGTCGACAGCGCCAGCGACGACAAGGGCGCCATCCGTTCGCGCACCCGCGCCATCACGATGAAGTAGATCGTGTAGAGCACGCCCGCGAGCAGGCACAGCAGGTCGCCGACGAGGTTGCGCGAATCAAGCTGATACGACCGGCCGAGCAGCAGCGCCGCGCCCGCCGCGGCGAGCGCCAGCGCCCAGCCCTGGCTCCGCGTCGGCCAGGCGCGCGCGGCGAGGAAGCCGTAGATCGGGAACATCAGGATCGCGCAATTGCCGAACAGCGTCGCATTGGCGAGCGTGGTGCGCAGGATGCCGAGGTGCCAGCTCGCCAGATCCGCGGCGAAGGCGATCCCGCCGACCGCGAGCAGCACCCAGACGCCGCCCGGCAGCCGCCCCGGCTTCGCGCCGCCCGCGAGCGCCAACGCGGCGAGCAAGGGCGCGGCGAGCGCGATCCGCCAGAATCCCGATGCGACCGGCCCGACGTCGGCGGCGCGGACGAACCACGGCCCGAACGCGAGCGCGACGTTGGCGATGACGAGCGCGGCAAGCGCCAGGCGGCCGCTATCGCGCATATCAGTATTTCTTGGGGGCGCGCCTGCGTGCATGCGGCCCCTTAGCGCCCTACCTGTCACCCCGACAGGTCATAACAGGATTTCCCATGCCCGAACTCTTTTCGCCCATCGATCTGGGCGCGATCCATGCGCCCAACCGCGTGCTGATGGCCCCGCTGACCCGCGGCCGCGCGGACCGCGACGCCGTGCCGACCCCGATCATGGCCAAATATTACCGCCAGCGCGCGAGCGCGGGACTGATCATCTCGGAGGCGACCGGGATCAGCCGCGAAGGGCTCGGCTGGCCCTATGCGCCGGGCTTGTGGAGCGACGAACAGGTCGAAGCGTGGCGGCCGGTGACGCAGGCGGTCCACGAAGCGGGCGGACGGATCGTCGCGCAGCTCTGGCACATGGGGCGGCAAGTCCCGGCCTCGGTCAGCGGCATGCAGCCGGTGTCGTCCTCCGCGACGCGCACCCCGGGGCAGGCGCACACCTATGAGGGCAAGCGCGACTTCGACACCGCGCGCGCGCTGACGCTCGATGAGATGCCGCGGCTGCTCGACGATTATGCGCACGCGACCCGCAACGCGCTCGCCGCAGGGTTCGACGGGGTGCAGATCCACGCCGCGAACGGCTTTCTGATCGACCTAGTCCTGCGCGACGGAGCCAACCACCGCGACGACCGATACGGCGGCTCGCCGGAGAACCGCATCCGCCTGCTTCGCGAAGTCACCGAGCGCGTCGCGAGCGTCGCGGGGGCGGACCGGACGGGGGTGCGGCTGTCGCCCAACGGCGACTCGCAGGGGGTCGACGACTCGGACCCGCACGCGGTGTTCGTCCCCGCGGCGCGTGCGCTGTCCGAGATCGGCATCGCCTTTCTCGAGCTGCGCGAGCCCGGGCCCGACGGCACCTTCGGCCGCACCGACGTGCCCCGATTGTCGCCCGCGATCCGCGAGGCGTTCGCCGGGCCGCTGGTGCTCAATTCCGACTACGATTCGGCGGAGGCGGCGCAACGCGTGCTCGACGCCGGGACCGCGGACGCGATCAGCTTCGGCCGCACCTTCCTCGCCAATCCCGATCTCCCCGAACGGCTCCGGGAAGGCGCGCCGCTGAACGCGGGCAATCCGCGGACATGGTATTCGCAAGGGCCGGAAGGATACATCGACTATCCGGCGCTGGAGCGCGTGGACGCCTGATCGCTGGCTTCAATCACCCTCACCCTTCGCCGCCTTCGGCGGCTCTTCCCTCTCCCACCGGGAGAGGGAAGGAGCGGCAAAGCCGCGGAAGGGTGAGGGTGACGGCTCAGGCTGTCAGCCGAACCGCTCCCTGAGCGCCAGCATCGCGAGCGCTGCCTTGGCCGCCTCGCCGCCCTTGTTCTTCTCGTCCGGCCGCGCGCGGGTCAGCGCCTGCGCCTCGTTCTCGGTGGTCAGGATGCCGTTGCCGATCGCCAGCCCGTCCATCGTCAGCGCCATGATCCCGCGCGCGCTCTCGCCCGCGACGATCTCGAAATGATAGGTCTCGCCGCGGATCACGACGCCCAGCGCGACAAAGGCGTCGTACCGGTCCGCCGCCAGCGCGATCGCGCCGGGCACCTCCAGCGCGCCGGGGACGGTGATCGTCTCGCAGCTATGCCCCGCCGCCGCGATCGCCGCGCGCGCGCCTTCGAGGAGCAGGTCGTTGAGATGGTCGTAGAAGCGCGCTTCGACGATGAGGATGTGCGCCATGATGTCTCCGTATCGCCCTCTCCCGCTCGCGGGAGAGGGGTTCAAGCCGCGGGAATCGCGCGTTCGCCCACAATGCTGAGGCCGTAGCCGTCGAGCCCGACGAGCGTATGGTGGGTGTTGGTCAGCAGCACCATCTCCTCCACCCCCAATTCGGTCAGGATCATCGCGCCGACGCCATAGTCGCGCAGCTCCTCCATGTCGGGGGCCTGTTCGCCCGCCTTGCGGCGGACCGCGGCGGTGAAGGCGTCCTGGCGCGGCTTATTTATAACGACGATCACGCCCGCGCCCTCCGCCGCGATCATCTCCATCGATCGCTGAAGCATGCCCGAACGCTCGTCGGCCTCGCCGAACAGGTCGCCGAAGGGGTTCAGCCCGTGCATCCGCACCAGCGTCGGCTTGTCGGGATCGATGCGGCCCTTGACCAGCGCGACCTGTTCGGTCCCCGCGGCCTTGTTCCAAAAGGTGATCGCGCGCCAGTCGCCGCCCCAACGGCTGGTGAACCGCGCCTCCGCGCGCCGTTCGACCAGATGGTCGTGGCGCAGCCGATAGGCGATCAGGTCGCGGATCGTGCCGATCTTCAAATTGTGGAGCTGCGCGAAGGCGACGAGGTCGTCGAGGCGGCTCATCGTGCCGTCCTCGTTCATGCCGTAGTATTTGCGCAGCACCTCCAGAACTTCCGGACGCGAGAACTCGGCGGGCACATCGCCATTCTCCGAGAGCATCTTGCGCAGCTTGGTGCCGGAGAGCAGCAGGCGCTTTTCTTCGGCGTGCGGGCAGGTACGGTTCGAGGCCATGCCACCGCATTCGTAGCACCAGAAGGTCCAGTCGATCTTCAGCGCCTGGGTCTCCAGCGAGCCCTTGGGCAGTTCATCGAAGATGTGGTGGGCATCAAACGGGCCGTAGTAGCTGCCGACACCGGCATGATCGCGCCCGACCACGAGGTGCGAGCA
>SXHP01000109.1 GCA_005773165.1 Sphingomonadales bacterium
CGCCATAGGCACGGGGCACGACATGATCGAAGGTGAGGTCGGACGGGGTCCCGCAATATTGACAAGTGAACTTGTCGCGAAGGAACAGGTTGAAGCGGGTGAAGGCGGGGAATTGCGAAGGCTTCACGAACTGCTTGAGCGCGATCACCGAGGGGAGCTTCAAGGCGATGCTCGCGCTCCGCACCTCGCGCTCGTAATGCGCGACGATATCGACGCGGTCGAGGAACACCGCCTTGACCGCGGTATGCCACGTCCAGACGGAGAGCGGGTAATAGGAAAGCGGGGCGTAATCGGCGTTGAGGACGAGCGCGGGGCAGCCGTCCGGATGGCGGATCAGGTCGGGATGAAACACTGGCCCTCCCACTTCGGTGCGCCCGCCGCGATGCCGCGCGGGCGTGACCGGGATATGACAGCATGACGCGAGACTCGCGGTCAACCTTCATTTGTTCCCCTCCCGCTTTCGGGAGGGGTTAGGGGAGGGCCTGTGATCCGAGCGGACGAGTCATCGACAGGCCCTCCCCCAGCCCCTCCCGCAAGCGGGAGGGGAGAAGAGGTGGCAGCCCCTCCCGCGAGCGGGAGGGGAGCGCCCGTGACCACGCGCTTCGCGCCGTCGCCGACCGGGCGACTGCACCTGGGCCACGCTTATTCCGCTATCCGCGCGCATGATTTCGCGCGGGCGCGGGGCGGACGGTTCCTGCTGCGGATCGAGGATATCGACGGGACGCGGAGCCGGGCGGAGCATGTCGACGCGATCCTCGCCGATCTCGCGTGGCTGGGGCTGACGTGGGACGCGCTGACCTTTCAGTCGCAGCGGCTGGCGCTGTACGAGGCGGCGCTCGAGCGGCTGCGGCCGGTGCTCTACCCGTGCTTCTGCACGCGCGCGGAGATCGCGGCGGCGAGCCTGTCGGCGCCGCACGGGCCCGAGCCGGTCTATCCGGGGACGTGCCGCAGCGTGGACCCGGCGGGGCGGATGGACCAGCCGCATGCGTGGCGGATCGACATGCGCGCGGCGGTCGCCTGGGCGGGGCCGCTGGCGTGGCATGACGAGGCCGCGGGCGCGGTCGCGTGCGAGGCGGCGGCGGCGGGGGACGTGGTGCTCGCGCGCAAGGACGCGCCCGCCAGCTATCACCTGGCGGTGACGGTCGACGACGCCGCGCAAGGGGTGAGCGACGTGGTGCGCGGGGTCGACCTGTTCACAGCGACGCATGTCCACCGGCTGCTGCAGGCGCTGCTCGGCCTGCCGACGCCCGCATATCACCATCACCCGCTGCTGACGGGGCCCGACGGCGAGCGGCTGGCCAAGCGTCACGGCGCGCCCGCGCTGGCGGCGATGCGCGAGAAGGGCGAGGACGGGCGCGCGGTGGCCGAGGGCCTCCGCGCGGGGCGGCTGCCCATTGGATTCGGCAGGGCGAATGCCTAATTATGCCTCCATGAACACCTTCCTCACCATCCTGCTGATCGCCGCGATGATCGCGACGGTCGTGGCGCTCGTCCGCGGCGTGATCGCGTTTCTTCAGGAAAGCCATGCGCAGGTGCGGAACGGCGACGGCCCCTCCGCCGCGTCGCTCAAGTCCAACCGGATGATGCAGCAGCGCATCTTCTTTCAGGCGGTGGCGATCCTGATCGTGGTGGTGATCCTGATCGCGGCGGGGCGGACATAGATTCTGTCCATGCCCGTTCGTCCTGAGTAGGGACTGAGCTTGTCGAAGGCCCGTATCGAAGGACAAGTGAGACTCACCTGTCCTTCGATACGGGCCTTCGCTACGCTCCTGCGGAGCTACTCAGTCCCTACTCAGGACGAACGGGGTGGTTGTTTCGGGCCCAGGGAGGCGTTTTGGTCAAGCTCACCAAAATCTACACCCGCACCGGCGACGACGGGACGACCGGGCTGGTCGACGGGTCGCGGGTCGCCAAGCACGATGCGCGGCTGCACGCGATCGGCGACGTCGACGAGGCGAACAGCGCGATCGGGGTGGCGATCGCCCAGCTCGACGGGGCGACGGCGGAGGCGCTGACGCGCATCCAGAACGACCTGATCGATCTCGGCGCGGATCTGGCGACGCCGGGCGAGGACTTCACGCCGTCGGAGATGGTGCTGCGGGTGGTGCCCGCGCAGGTCGCGCGGCTGGAGCGCGAGATCGACGCGATGAATGCGGATCTGTCGCCGCTGACCAGCTTCATCCTGCCCGGAGGAACCGCGGGCGCGGCGGCGCTGCATCTGGCGCGCGCGATCGTCCGGCGGGCGGAGCGGACCGCGGTCGCCGCGGGCGGGCTCAACCCGGCGGCGCTTGCCTATCTGAACCGCTTGTCCGATTACCTGTTCGTCGCCGCGCGCGCGGCGAACCGAGACGGATCAGGAGACGTTCTGTGGCGACCGGGAGCCACGCGCGGCGCGTGACATGACAAGGACCGCGGCCGCGGCGGGAACGCTGCCGCTCCACGACCGCTTCGCGCAGGTCCGCGCGCTGTCGGAGGCGCTGGCGGCGCGGCTGTCGGATGCGGACGCGACGGTTCAGTCGATGGCGGACGCTTCCCCCGCCAAATGGCATCTGGCGCACACGACCTGGTTCTTCGAGACCTTCGTGCTGCGCGATTCCGCGCCGGGCTATGCCCTGCACGACGATCGCTGGCCGTTCCTGTTCAACAGCTATTACGAGGCCGAAGGCCGCCGCCACGCGCGCGACCGGCGCGGCATGGTGACGCGCCCGACGCTGGACGAGGTGCGCGAATACCGGGCGCATGTCGACGCGGCGCTGCGCGCGGCGTTGCCGGGGCTGGACGCCGAGGCGCAGGCGCTGGTGACGCTGGGGTGCCACCATGAGGAGCAGCATCAGGAACTGCTGGTCACGGACATCCTTCATCTTTTCTCGGAGAATCCGTTGGAGCCCGCGCTCTGGCCAGCGGCGCGCAAGGTGCCGGTCGGGATGCCGGGGCCGATCGGGTGGATCGGGCACCCCGGGGGGGTTGTCGAGATCGGGCATGCGGGAGGGGGGTTCGCGTTCGACTGCGAGGGGCCGCGGCACCGGACGCTGCTGTCGCCGCATGCGATCGCCGACCGGACGGTCACCAACGGCGAATGGGCGGCGTTCATCGCCGACGGCGGCTATCGCAATGCGCGGCTGTGGCTGGCGGACGGCTGGGCCTGGGTGAAGGCGAACGGCGTCGGCGCGCCGCTGTACTGGGAGGAGCGGGACGGCGGTTGGACGCGGTTCGGGCTGGACGGGCGGCGCGCGATCGATCCCGCCGCGCCCGTCACGCACGTCAGCTTCTACGAGGCGGACGCCTATGCGAGCTGGGCGGGAGCGCGGCTGCCGACGGAGTTCGAATGGGAGGCGCACGCCGCGGCGCACGACCCGGCGGGGGGCAATCAGATGGATGCGGCGGGGGCGGTGGAGCCGCGGCCGTCGGCGGGCGGCCCGGCGTTTTTCGGCGACGTGTGGGAATGGACCGGCAGCGCGTACCGGCCCTATCCCGGCTTTCGCGCGTGCGAGGGCGCGGTCGGGGAATATAACGGCAAGTTCATGTCGGGACAATTCGTGCTGCGCGGCGGATCGTGCGCGACCCCGCGGGGGCATTGCCGCGCCAGCTATCGCAACTTCTTCTACCCGCACCAGCGCTGGCAATTCACCGGCGTCCGGCTGGCGAAGGACGCCTGATGCTCAAGCGCGAGATGGAGGACGGCGAGGTGAGGCTGGCCGATCCGCAGTTCCGCGCGGACGTGCTCGCCGGACTGGAGCGGCGGCCGCGCGCGATCCCGGCGCGGTGGTTCTATGACCGGCGCGGGTCGGAGCTGTTCGAGGCGATCACCGACTGCTGCGAATATTACCCGACGCGGACCGAGACCGCGATCCTGCGCGCGTGTGGGCCGGAGATCGCGGCGCTGGCGGGCGAAGGCCGCGCGGTGGTGGAGTTCGGATCGGGATCGTCGACCAAGACGCCGCTGCTGCTCGGGTGCGTCGCCCCCAGCGCCTATGTGCCGATCGACATTTCGGGCGATTTCCTGCGCGAATCGGCGCGGGCGCTGGCCGAGCAGCACCCCGGGCTGACGGTCATCCCGGTCGAGGCGGACTTCATGCGCCCGATCGCGCTGCCGGGCCGAATCGCGGACAGCCCCAAGCTGGGGTTCTTTCCCGGATCGACGATCGGCAATCTGACGCCTGCAATGGCGGTCGACCTGCTCCGCGCGATGCGCGCGTCGTTGGGCGCCAGTGACAATGGGGGCGCGATGCTGGTGATCGGGATGGACCGCATCAAGGACGCAGGCGTGCTGATGCGCGCGTACGACGATGCGGCGGGGGTGACCGCGGCGTTCAACCTGAACCTGCTCGCGCGGGTCAACCGCGAGCTCGACGGCACGATCCCGATCGACGCGTTCCGGCACCGCGCGGTGTGGAACGACGACCGTGCGCGGATCGAGATGCACCTGGAGGCGGTGCGCGACGTCGCCTTCTCCGTCGACGGGCGCGCGTTCAAGATGTCGGCGCGGGAGACGATCCACACCGAGAACAGCCACAAATACGGCCCCCGCGACGCGCGCATCCTGCTGCGCGGCGGGGGGTGGACGCCGGTGGGCGAGTGGACCGATCCCGACGGCTTGTTCGCGGTGTATCTGGCGGAGGCGCAAGCGGAGCGGGTCGCGCCTTGAGAGCCCTCCCCTTCAGGGGAGCAGCAGGGGTGGGGCGTGTCGCACGGAGACCATCGCCCGCGGACAGCCCCCACCCCAACCCCTCCCCTGAAGGGGAGGGGCTTTCTGCTAGTCGATGCGGAACAGGCGGAGCGGGGAGCCTTTGGGCAGGGGCAAAGGCGTCAGCCAGGCGGGGCGGCGGTTGCGGGCGAGCTGGTCGTAGAAGCCGCCGGGGTTGCGCGCGCGGTAGACCGTCGATTCGGCCATGTTGGGGCAGACGAGCAGCAGCGTCGCGCCGTGGCGGCGCATGATCGCGCGCGCTTGCCCGGGCGAACGGCTGAAGGCGTGCTGGACGTCGAGGATCGCGGCGCCGTTGCGGTGATAGGGCCCAGCGATCGCGCGGTGGTGGGTCAGCGTGATCAGGCGCGGCCCCAGATCGTTGAAGGTGAACACCGTCTGCGCGGGCAAGCGGTTGAGCGGGGTCATCGCGGTCACCGAGGCGCAGCGGCCGTTGGCGCGGTTGACGCGCTGGACATAGGGGCTCGGCACGTCGATCGGCAGCCAGCGCAGGATCAGCCCCGCGAAGAGCCCCGACACGATCAGCGCCGCGCCGACGGTGCCGAACACGCGCACCGCCATTCTGCGGTGATTGACGACGAGCGGCACCAGCACCCAGGCGAGCGCGACCGCGCTGGGCACCGCAAGAAGCTGCGCGGCGGGCCCTGCGCGCGCCTGCCACAACAGCATGCAGGCGGCGAACAGCGAGAACAGCGCGACCACCGCCCAGCCGCGCAGCCGCGCTGGATCGCGGCGCGCCATCCATAGCGCCAGCGCTGCGCCGATCAGCCCGACGAGGGGCAAAGCGACGATCGGGAAAGCGACGCGGAACGGGTGCTTGTAGACGGGCTTGGCTTCGCGGACGTTGTCGAGCCAGGTGCGCTGGAGCTCGGGGCTGACGCCTTCCAGTCGGCCGAGGCATTGCGGGAAGAGGAGGACGTAGCCCGCGACGATCGCCGCTCCCGCCGCGACCGCGAGCGCGAGGCGCACGCCCCGCGATTGCGGATTGACGAGCGCGAGCACCAGCAGCAGCGCCCCCGCGGCGACGACGACCGACAGCCACACCGGGGTCAGCGCGTCGCAGCGCATCGCGTGATTGGCCTCCGACGCGAACGCCGCGAACCCCGCCGCCGCGCCGCCGCCGAGCGTCAGCGCATAGACCGCGAGCCGCCGCGCTTCGTCGCGGTCCCATATCCAGCGAAGCGCGATGATCGCACCCGCCATGATCGCGTAAGGCAGCAGCTCCAGCCCGATCGCGAGGCTGACCGCGCTCGCCAGCCCGACGGTCGCGCCGCCGCGTGGCCCGCGCGGATCGCAGAGCCCCGCGACGGTCAGGCTGAGCATCGCGAGCTGCCAGCCGTGGTGGTCGATGCGCATCGGCATGAACATCAGCATCGTCGCCGACGTGCCGAGCAGGATCGCGATCGCGACCGGCCAGGCGAGCGGATGGACGAGGCGGCGCACCGTCGCGCCCAAGCCCAGCATCACCAGCGCGAGCGGCAAAAGCGGCGCGATGCCGCAGGCGAGCTTCTCCGCCCCGATCTCGGTGGTGAACGGGCGGAAGAGGAGGATCAGCGCGGCGATCGGCAGGTCGACGATGCGGCTCCAGTGGATGTCGAAGCCGTCCGGCGGGTTGAGCCGGTATTGGCGCAGGTCGTACCACGCCTGCCCGTCGAGCCAGGCGCGGACCTGCATCAGCCGCATGTTGTCGTCGGTGTCGCCGAGCGCGAGCCAGGTGATCTGACCCCAGCGCGTCCACACGAACCACGCCGCGACCACCGCCCAGACGACGAGCGCGAGCGTGATCCAGCGACGCGAGAGATCCGCGCGCATCCGCCCCACGCCGCCCGTTTCCGCTTTCCTCACACGTCCACCCGCTCTAACCCGCGCCACGGCTCTAGGGACCGGGGCGCAAAGGGCAAGTTCGGGCGGCATGCTGGCGAGACTGGATCATTGGCGGACGAGCGGCGTGCTGGCCCAGCTTCTGCGCTTCGGGGTGACCGGGGTCGCGGTGACCTTGTTCTACGCCGCGGTCTATTGGCCGCTGGCGACGTTCGTGATGAACCCCAATCTGGCGGTGCTGGTCGCGTTCGTGCTGGCGACGACGGTGGGGCGGTTCGCGCATGGCGCGGTGAGCTTCAAGGGGCACGGCACGCGCGACAGGGGCACGATGCGGCGGTTCTTCGTCGTCCAGGGCTTCGGGCTGCTGCTGAACCAGGGGTTCACCTGGGTGCTGGTGACGGGGCCGTTCCTGCACGGGCCGACGTGGTGGCCGCTGGTGCCTGCGGTGTTCGTGGTGCCGCTGGTCACCTTCTGGCTGCAACGCAATTGGGTGTTCGCATAAGATGGACAGGATCGTTCACCAGCGCATGGCGGAGCATGATTCCACCCATTGGTGGTATCGGGCGCGGCGCGAGATCCTGAGCGACTATCTGACGCGCTATGCGGGGCTGCCGAAGGACGCACGCATCCTGGAGATCGGCTGCGGGACGGGGCACAATCTTTCGATGCTCGCGCGGTTCGGCGCGGTGGACGCGATCGAGATCGACGCGGAGTCGCGCGCGATCGCCGAGCAGCGGCTTGGCAGGCCGGTCGGCGATGCGCCTTTGCCCGAACTGCCGGGGGTCGAGCGGGGCGCGTACGACCTGGTCGCGGTGCTCGACGTGGTGGAGCATATCGAGGACGACGTGGCGGCGCTTGCGGCGATGAAGTCGCTGCTGAAGCCCGGCGGCAAGGTGCTGATCGCGGTGCCGGCGCACCAGTGGATGTGGAGCGCGCATGATGTGGTGAACCACCATCATCGGCGTTATTCGAAGAAGACGCTGGCTGCGGCGATCTGCGCTGCGGGGCTGAAGCCGGTCAAGATGCGCTGGTTCAACTCGCTGCTGTTTCCGCTCGCCGCGGCGGCGCGGATCGCGGGGCGGCTGACGGGGCGCGACGACAGCGACGATTCGCCCCCGCCGGGGCCGGTCAACGCGCTGTTCGAGCGGGTGTTCGCGCTGGAGCGGCATCTGGTCGGGCGGGTGCCGATGACGCCGGGGGTGTCGATCGTGACGCTGGCGCAATAAGGTTCACGCGAAGGCGCGAAGGCGCGAAGAAGAGTGGGTTCACGCGAAGGCGCGGAGACGCGAAGAAGAGTGGGTTCACGCGGAGGCGCGGAGACGCGGAGAAGAAGAAAGGCAAAATGCCTGCGGCGCTTGAGAGCGTCGAGCCCGTCAGGGCTCCTTCAACAAAGCGCCGCTTGGGACGCGGTACAGCGGCACCGAGCGATCCACCTCCGCGTCTCCGCGCCTCCGCGTGAACTCAATCGTCCACCCGAGCCTCGACGTCCTCCTCTCGGAAGCCCAGTGTGGCATGGCCGCGCACCGGGCCGGTGACGTCGGCGACGAGGTACAACGGCCGCCGCTTCGCCTCGATGTACAAGCGTCCGAGATATTCGCCGATCATCCCGAGCACGAACATCTGCACCGCCGAGAGAACCACCACGACGAGCATCGTCGAGGTCCAGCCCTGCACCGGCTCGCCCGCGAAATAGCCCCAGGCGATGTAGAACAGCAGCAGGAGCGACGCGCCTGCGAGGATCACCGCGGCGTGGCTGGCGAAGCGCAGCGGTGCGGTGGAGAAGCCGGTCACCGCGTCGAAGGCGAGGCCGAGCATCTTGCCGATCGGGTAGTTGGTGTCGCCCGCGTGCCGCTCGGCACGGTCATAGGCCAGGGGCACCTGGCGGAAGCCGACCCAGGCGACCATGCCGCGGATGAAGCGCGCCTGTTCCGGCAGCGACAGGAGCGCGTCGAGCGCGCGGCGGCTGATCAGGCGGAAGTCGCCGGTGTCGAGCGGGATCGGGGTGTCGGTCAGCCGGTCGAGCAGGCGGTAGAAGATGCTGGCGGTCACCTTCTTGAAGAAGGTCTCGCCTTCGCGCTTGCGGCGGACCGCGTAGACGACGTCGGCTCCTTGCTCGCGCATCGTCGCGCGCATGTCGGCGAGGAGTTCGGGCGGGTCCTGCAGGTCGGCGTCGATGATCAGCACCTGCGCGCCGACGCACAGGTCGAGTCCCGCGGTGAGCGCCAACTGGTGGCCGTGGTTGCGCGACAGGTTGATCGCGACCAGCCGCGGGTCGGCGGCGGCGAGGCGCTGCATGACGCTCCAGCTGTCGTCGCGGCTGCCGTCGTTGACGAAGACGATCTCGTAATCCTCGCCCACCGCAGCCTTCGCCGCCGCGGAGACGCGCGCGTGGAGGATGTCGAGGCAGGCGGCTTCGTTGTAGCAGGGGACGACGACCGAGAGCGCGGGGCGGTGCATGGAGGGTGGCTCTACCGGCGTCAGACGTCCTGCACCAGCCGCCCGTAGAGTTCGGGCCGGCGGTCGCGGAAGAAGCCGAAGGCGGCGCGGTGGCGTTTCACCACGTCGAGGTCGATCGTCGCGGTGATCACGCCTTCGTCGTCGCGGCCGAGTTCGGCGAGAATGTCGCCGCGTTCGTCGCAGATGAACGACGTGCCGTAGAAGGTCTGGCCGTGCTCGACTCCGACGCGGTTGGCGGCGACGACGGGCACGACGTTGCTGACCGCGTGGCCGACCATCGCGCGCCGCCACAGCCGCGCGGTGTCGAGCGACGTGTCGTGCGGCTCGGAGCCGATCGCGGTGGGGTAGAACAGCACCTCCGCCCCCATCAGCATCAGCGCGCGCGCGGTTTCGGGGTACCATTGGTCCCAGCAGACGCCGACGCCGAGCTTTGCGGGGCCGTCCCACACCTTGAACCCGGTGTTGCCGGGGCGAAAGTAGAATTTCTCCTCGTACCCGGGGCCGTCGGGGATGTGGCTCTTGCGATAGACGCCGCGGATCTCGCCGTCGGGACCGATCATGGCGAGGCTGTTGTAATGGTGCGGGCCGTCGGCCTCGAAGAAGCTGGTCGGGATCCAGACCTTGAGCGCTTCGGCGAGCGCCTGCATCGCGAGGACCGCCTTGTGCTCGCGCGCGGGGGCGGCGTTGGCGAACAACGCTTCGTCCTCGACCCGGCAGAAATACTCGCCCTCGAACAGTTCGGGGGGGAGGATGACCTGCGCGCCCTTCGCGTGCGCCTCGCGGATCAGGCGCGAGATGTGGCCGATGTTGCGGTCGATGTCGGGGGTGAAGCCGCATTGCACGGCGGCGACGGTGATCTGGGTCATTCTACTTTCCTCGTCACCCCGGCCCCCGCGACGCCGCCTTCGGCGTCGCTCGGGACAGGCTTGAGCCGGGGTCCCGCTTCTGCCCCGCTCAAGAAGAAGCGGGACCCCGGGTCAAGCCCGGGGTGACGAGATGTGGTGCGCTTCATCCATGAATTAAGCGGGCACCTGTTGCGAGATGCAATGGAAGCTGCCGCCGCCCGTCAGGATGTGGTCGGCGCGCAGCCCCACCGCTTCGCGGCCCGGGAAGAGCGCGCCGATCGCGGCGACGGCGGCGTCGTCGTTCGCCGCGCCGTAGATCGGCACGACCACCGCGGCGTTGCCGATGTAGAAGTTCATGTAGCTTGCGGGGACGATATCCTCGTCGCGGAGCACGCGGCCGGGGGAGGGGACGAGGACGACCTCGAGCCCCGCGGCTTCGGCGCGCGCGCGCGCGTCCTGGTAGACGCGCCAATTGGGGTCGTTGTCCTCGGCCTCCGGGATCGCGACGCGGCCCGGAGCGACGAAGCGCGCGAGGTTGTCGACATGGCCGTCGGTATGGTCGTTGAGCAGGCCGTTGCCGAGCCAGACGACGTTGGTCAGCCCCAAGTCGGCGGCGAGCCGGGCTTCGACCTGATCACGCGACATGCCGGGATTGCGGTTGCGGTTGAGCAGGCATTGTTCGGTGGTGACGACCGTCCCCGTGCCGTCGCCGTCGATCGCGCCGCCCTCCAGCACCCAATCGCATTCCTCCGCTGCGACGCCGCGCGATTCGGCGAGGCGGAGCGCAACGGTGTCGTCGTCGGGGAGGTCGTACTTGCCGCCCCAGCCGTTGAAGCGGAACGCGCGCGCCTTGCGACGGGAGAGCAGGATCGGGCCGCTGTCGCGAAGCCAGATGTCGCCGAACGCCGCGACGACGATCTCGGCGACGTCGCCCGCCTGTCGCTGGGCCGCGATCGCGGCTTCGGCGTCGGCGGCGACGAGCAGCACCTTCTCGCCGCGGCCCTCTGCGTGAACCGCGCGGGCGAACGCCACGACCTCATCGCGCGCGGCGTGGAGATCGTCGAGCCACAATTCGGGATGGCTCGGAAAGCCGATCCACACCGCGGCATGGGGCGCCCATTCTGCAGGAGGCGGGGTCATCGCGCGGCGCGGCTCCTGTCGCGGACCGCGCGGAATTCGGAGGTCTTGTACCAATTCGGCCAGAGCGCCGTGTCGTCCGCCAGCTTGCGGCCGAGCTGGTAATAGGCCGAAAGGTCCTGCACCGCGCCGTCCCAATTCCACCTGGGGTCATACTCATCGCCGGGCTTGTGATAGCGGTTGGCGATGTAGTCGAGCGTCGCCGCGCGGCCCGCGGCGGGGCCGCCCTGCACCAGATCCTCGCCGCCGTCGCCGTAGAGCATCGGCACGCCGAGCTTGGCGAAGTTGAAATGGTCGGAGCGGTAATAGCCGCCGCGTTCGGGGTTGGGCTCAGGCGTGACGGTGCGGCCCTGCGCGGCGACGATCGGCTTGAGCAGATCCTCGATCTCGGACTTGCCCGCGCCGGTCACGGTGAAGTCGCGGGTCGCGCCGGTGACGTTGAGCCCGTCCATGTTGACCCCGCCGACCGTCTTCGCGAGCGGATAGAGCGGGTGCTGCGCATAATATTGCGAGCCGAGCAGCCCGGATTCCTCCGCGGTGACCGCGAGGAAGACGAGGGAGCGCTTGGCCGGGCCCGCGTGTGCGTGCGCTTCGGCGAGCGCGATCAGCCCCGCGGTGCCGGTGGCGTTGTCGAGCGCGCCGTTGCAGATGTCGTCGGCGCTCGGGTCTCCTGGCACCGCGTCGCAGCGGCCGAGATGGTCCCAATGCGCGGAATAGAGGACGACCTCGTCGGGCTTGGCGGTTCCCGGCAGGACGCCGACGACGTTGCGCGACGCCGAGCGCTTGACCGCGTTGGTGAAGCCGACCGACATGGTGACGTTCAAGGGAATCGCCTTGAACCCCTTCACCTTGGCGGCGGCGGAGAGCGCGGTGAAATCCTTGCCCGCGCTGCGGAACAGCTCCTGCGCCTTGGGCAATTGCATCCAGCCGATCACCTGGCTCTGGTCCATGTGGTCGCCCGGCTCGTCGAGCCCGTATTGCGGGCCGGTCCATGACGATTGCACCACCGGCCAGCCGTAGGCGGCGGGTTCGGTGTCGTGGACGATGCTCGCCGCCGCCGCGCCGTGCTTGGCGGCGTTCTCGAACTTGTAGGGCCAGCGGCCGTACCAGGTCATCGCGCGGCCTTCGAAGGGGCCGGAGTTGTCTTGCGTCTGCCAGTCGGGGTCGTTGACGAGGATGACGACGGTTTTTCCTTTAACGTCGATGCCCGCATAATCGTCCCAGCCGCGCTCGGGGGCGGTGACGCCGTAGCCGACGAAGACGACGGGCGAGTCCTTCACCGCGATCCGCGGCACGACGCGATAGGTGCCCGCGACCATGTCGGTGCGGTAGGCGAGGCTGACCGGCGCGGTTCCGCCCGAGAAGGTCATGGGCGTGACGTTCTCCGCGGTGATCTCCACCATCGGCACGTCCTGCGTCCACTTGCCGTTCGCGCCGGGTTTAAGTCCCGCGGCCTTCATCCGCTCGGTGAGATAGGCGACGGTCTTCTCCTCGCCCGGCGTGGTCGGGGCGCGGCCCTCGAAGGCGTCGGAGGCGAGGGTCTCCGTGACGGTCTTGAGCGTGTCGACCGAGATGGCGGGAGACGCCGCCGGTCCTTGGGCGAAGGCTGCGGCGGGCAGGGTGGCGAGGAGCAGGGCTAGGCGGCGCATGGCTAATCCTTGAACGATCGCCGCGGTTTGGCAGGCGGTCAGCGGAGGCGCAAGCGGTCGCCTCCGCTACTCCGTCACCCCGGACTTGTTCCGGGGTCCAGGGTGCAGCACCGGAAGTCCTTAGAGCCTCTATCCGCATCGCCTGCCGATGGCTGGACCCCGGCACAAGGCCGGGGTGACGGAAGGGGTTCAGTACGCCCGCGCAACCGCGAACTCGACCGCTTCGACCATCGCGTCCTTGGCCTTGCTCCCTGCGAACCCGCCGATCGCGTCGATCGCGCGCTGGCCGTAGTGGCGGGCGCGGGCGAGGGTGTCGTCGACCGCGCGGCTGCGGCGGACGAGCTCGATCGCGTGCGCGAAATCCTCGTCCGAATCGCGGCGGCCCTCGACCGCGTCCTTCCAGAAGGCGCGGTCTTCCGCGTTCCCGCGGGCGTAGGCGAGGATCACGGGGAGCGTCATCTTGCCCTCGCGGAAATCGTCGCCAGCGTCCTTGCACATCGTGCCTGCGTCCGAGACATAGTCGATCGCGTCGTCGACGCGCTGGAACGCGATGCCGAGGTTGCGGCCGTAGGCGTCGAGCGCGGCCTCCTCGCTTTCCGGGCGTTCGGCGACGACCGCCGAAATCCGGCACGCGGCGGCGAACAGCGCGGCGGTCTTGGCGCCGATGATGTCGAGGTAACGGTCCTCGTGCAGGTCGACCCGCCTGGCGGCGGTGAGCTGGTTGACTTCCCCTTCCGCGATCACCGCGGAGGCGTTGGACAGGATGCGCAGCACCTTGTTGCTGCCGTCCTCGACCATCAGCTCGAACGATCGGCTGAACAGGAAGTCGCCGACCAGCACGCTGGCCGGATTGCCCC
>SXHP01000110.1 GCA_005773165.1 Sphingomonadales bacterium
CCTCGACATCGACGCGCTGCGCATCGTCGGCGACGGCATCAACCGCATCATGCGTTCGCCCGACAAGGCGGTGCTGCTGATCACGCACTACCAGCGGCTGCTCGATTATGTGGAGCCCGATTTCGTTCACGTGCTGGCGGACGGACGCATTACGCGCACTGGCGGCGCTGAATTAGCGCACGAACTGGAGCGCGAGGGATACGGGCAGGTGACGGCGTGATGATGTTCACGCGAAGGCGCGAAGGCGCGAAGACGAAGATGGTTCGCGCGGAGGCGCGGAGGCGCGGAGGTGTTGTGCTCGCGGCGGCTGTGCCGCTCTCATCAGATACGTCGTTCGAGGGAGCGCTGACGCGCTCAAAAGCGAAAGGCGCCGCAGGCATCACCTCTTCCTCTCTTCTTCTCCGCGTCTCCGCGCCTCCGCGCGAACCAAAACCTTCTTCTCTTCGCGCCTTCGCGCCTTCGCGTGAATCATTATCGGCGGCCGGACAGCGATGAGCGTCTTGGAGCTCCCCTCCACCCGCGAGGAAGCCTGGCGCTGGGCCGATCTCGGCGCGCTGTCCGCCGCGGCCGCGCTCGCGCCCATCGCGGCTCCGCAAGTCGACTTTCTCGACCTCCCCGGCGCGCGCCTGCTCTTCATCGACGGCGCGCTCGCCGAAGACCGCAGCCAGCTCGGCCCCGTCACCCTCGCCGACCTGACCCCCGGCGACCACCCGCTCGGCCGTCACGCCCACGGCCGCGGCTGGTCGCTCCGGCTCGACAAGGACGCCGCCGCCGATCCGGTCCAGATCGTTCACGTCGCTACCGGCGCGGAGAACCACCTACCGTCCGAGATCGTCCTCGCCGACGACGCGGTCGCGCAAATTGTCGAAACCTATGTCGGCGCGGGCTGGTCGAACCGTCACCTGCGGGTCACGCTCGGCAAGGCCGCCCGGCTCATGCGCAGCGTCCGCGTCCTTCAGGCTGGCGGTTTCACGAGTCTGCGCGAGGACGCGACGCTCGGCACCGGTGCAAGCCTCGTCACCACCGTCCTCGGCGCAGGCGCGGGCGGCACCCGCATCGACGCTCAGATCACCGCGGGCAACGCCGCCTTCGCCGAATACGGCGGCGCGCTGCTGACCGCGGGCGAACAGCGCCAGGAATGCGCGGTCCGCATCCGCCACGCCGAGCCGAACGGCCAGTCGCACCAGCTTTGGCGTGCGGTCGCGGCCGATCGCTCCACCGCCAGCCTCGCCGCCGCGGTCGAGGTCGCGCGCGACGCGCAGAAGACCGATGGCGAGCAGTCGCTCCGCGGCCTCCTTCTCAACCGCACCGCGACCGTCAACCTCAAGCCCGAGCTCGGAATCGTCGCCGACGACGTCAAATGCGCGCACGGCGCGACCGTCGGCGAGCTCGACGCCCGCGCGCTGTTCTACATGCAGAGCCGCGGCATCCCCCACGCCCGCGCCCAGGCGCTGCTGACCCGCGCCTTCGTCGCGGACTCGCTGGATCGTATCGCGAACGAAACGATCCGCGCCGCATTCGAGCAGGATGCCGACGCGTGGCTGGCGGAGGCGCTGTAATGGCCGATTTAGGCCTCGCCTTAGCCTCACCTTCCGACCGCGCGGCCCCGCTCGACACCCTCGCCGACTTCCCCGCGATCCCCGACGGCTGGGCCTATCTCGACACCGCCGCGACCGCGCAGAAGCCGCGCCCCGTCATCGACGCGATCACCCGCGGCTACGCGCAGGATTACGCCACGGTCCACCGCGGCGTCTACGCGCGCTCCGCCGACATGACGCTCGCCTATGAGGCGGCCCGTGCTCGCGTCGCAGACTTCATCGGCGCGAAAGCCGACGAATGCGTCTTCGTCCGCGGCGCGACCGAGGCGATCAACCTCGTCGCGAGCTCCTGGGCTGGAACGCACCTCAGGCCCGGTGACCGCATCCTCCTGTCGATGCTCGAGCACCACGCCAACATCGTCCCCTGGCAGATGGTCGCCGAGCGCACCGGCGCCGCGATCGACGTCGCGCCGCTCACCGCCGACGGCCGCATCGACCTCGACGCGGCGGAGGCGATGCTGACGCCCGCGCACAAGCTCGTCGCGCTCGCGCACGTGTCCAACGTCCTCGGCTCGGTCCTCGATGCCAAGCGCGCGGTCGCGATGGCGCACAGGGTCGGCGCAAAGATCCTGCTCGACGGCTGCCAGGCGGTCGCGCGGCTCCCGGTCGACCTGGGCGAACTCGACAGCGACTTCTACGTCTTCTCGGGCCACAAGCTCTACGGCCCGACCGGTATCGGCGTGCTGTGGGGCCGCGCAGAGCTGCTCGACGCGATGCCGCCGATGCAGGGCGGCGGCGCGATGATCGACCGCGTGACCTTCGCCAAGACCACCTACGCCAGACCCCCCGGCCGGTTCGAGGCGGGGACGCCGCACATCGTTGGCGTGCTCGGGCTCGCCGCGGCGATCGACTATGTCGAAGGCATCGGCCTCGATCGCGTCCACGCGCACGAGACCGCGCTCGTCCGCCAGACCCGCGAGGCGCTGGGCCAACTCAACAGCGTCCGCCTGTTCGGCCCCGGGGACTCGGCGGGCATCGTCTCCTTCGCGATCGAGGGGGTGCATCCCCATGACGTCGGCACCATATTGGACGAAGCGAAGGTCGCGATCCGCGCGGGCCACCATTGCGCCCAGCCGCTGATGGACGCGCTCGGCGTCGAGGCGACCGCGCGCGCCAGCTTCGGCGTCTACAACGGCCCGCACGACGTGGACGCGCTGGTTCGCGGGATCGAACGGGTCACGAGGATTTTCGGATGAGTTTCGAGGTGGAACAGGTCGACGCGGTGACCCCGCCGCCCAAGGCACGCGTGGACGATGCGCCGCGTGAGCGCGACTATCTGTCGGGTTTTCTCGCGCAGAAGCCCGCGGCGGAGGCGCCCGGCGAGCCCGGCGGCGCGCTCTACGAGGCGGTGATCGACGCTTTGAAGGACATCTTCGACCCCGAAATCCCGGTCAACATCTACGACCTCGGCCTGATCTACGGCGTCGACGTGACCGACGACGGCCACGCCGCGGTGACCATGACGCTGACCACCCCGCATTGTCCCGTCGCCGAGTCGATGCCCGCCGAAGTCGAGCTCCGCGTCGCCTCGGTCCCCGGCATCGCCACGGCCGAGGTCAACCTCGTCTGGCACCCGCCCTGGGATCCCCAGAAGATGTCCGATGACGCCAAGCTCGAGCTTGGCATGCTGTAGCCGGTTCCCCTCCCGCTTGCGGGAGGGGCTAGGGGAGGGCCTGTCTTCTCTGGTATCGCGACGAACGAGACAGGCCCTCCCCCGACCCCTCCCGCAAGCGGGAGGGGAGGAGAAGACGAATGGCCGCCACGCTTCGACCCCGCCCCGCCGCGCTCAACCTGACCGCAGGCGCCCACGCACGCATCGCCGATCTGATGGCGCGCGCCCCCGCCGACGCGATCGGGGTCAAGCTCTCGACCCCGCGCCGCGGCTGCTCGGGCCTCGCCTATTCGGTCGACTATGTCACCGAAGCCAAGCCGTTCGACGAGCGCATCGACACGCCGGGCGGCACCCTGTTCGTTGACGGCGGCTCGATCCTCTACCTGATCGGATCGACGATGGACTGGGTCGAGGACGATTTCACCGCGGGCTTCGTCTTCGCCAACCCCAACGCCAAGGGTGCCTGCGGCTGCGGCGAGAGCTTCACCGTTTAGTCCCCCTCCCGCTTGCGGGAGGGGCTAGGGGAGGGCATGTCGAAGGTTCGGGGTTGGAGTGTGGCAGACATGCCCTCCCCCGACCCCTCCCGCTCCGCGGGAGGGGAGCCCAAGGGGAGGAACGGATGGCCGGGCTGCTGCGCAAGAAGATCGTCACCGAGCGGCCGCACGCCGAGCAGCTCGCGCGCACCTTGTCTTGGCCGCACCTCGTCGCGCTCGGGGTCGGCGCGATCGTCGGCACCGGCATCCTGACGCTGATCGGCGTCGGCGCGGGGCTCGCCGGACCTTCGGTGATCCTGTCGTTCGTCATAGCAGGCAGCATCTGCGCCTGCGCCGCGCTCGCTTATGCCGAAATGGCGACGATGATCCCGGCCTCGGGCAGCGCCTACACCTACAGCTATGTCGTCATCGGCGAAGCTGTAGCCTGGATCATCGGCTGGAGCCTCATTCTCGAATATTCGCTGGTCGTCTCGACCGTCGCGGTCGGTTGGTCGGGCTATGCCGCGCCGCTGCTCCAGTCGGCGTTCGGCTTCCCCGATGCGCTGGCGAAGAGCCCGGAGCTCGGCGGCGTCGTCAATCTGCCCGCCATCTTCATCATCGCGGTGGTCGCGGCAGTGCTGTGCGCGGGCACCAAGGAGAGCGCAACGCTCAACGCGGTCCTCGTCGTGGTCAAGATCGTCGCGCTGGCGGTGTTCGTCGCGGTCGCGCTGCCCGCGTTCGATGCGACCAATCTCGAACCTTTCATGCCCTACGGCTTCTCCAAGGCGCTCGGCCCCGACGGCGTCGAGCGCGGCGTGATGGCGGCGGCGGCGATCATCTTTTTCGCCTTCTACGGCTTCGACGCGATCTCGACCGCGGCGGAGGAGACCAGGAACCCGGGCCGCGACCTGGCGATCGGCATCGTCGGATCGATGGTCGCGTGCGTCGCGATCTACATCCTGGTCGCGGTCGCCGCGGTCGGCGCGCTGCCCTTCACCCGCTTCGCCGCCTCGGCCGAGCCGCTCGCGCTGATCCTGCGCGAGATCGGCAGCCCGCGGGTGGCGGTGTTCCTCGGTGCGTCTGCGGTGATCGCGCTGCCGACGGTGCTGCTCGCCTTCCTGTTCGGGCAGAGCCGCATCTTCTTCACCATGGCGCGCGACGGGCTGCTGCCGCAGAGCCTGGCCACGGTGTCGAGCCGGGGCGCGCCGGTCCGCATCACGCTGGTCACCGCCGCGATCGTGGCGGTGCTCGCCGGGCTGCTGCCCTTGGGCGAGATCGCCGCGCTGGCGAACGCCGGCACGCTCGCCGCCTTCGTCGCGGTGTGCGCCTGCATGCTGATCATGCGCCGCCGCGCGCCCGACGCCCCGCGCACCTTCCGCGCCCCCGCCGCCTGGATTGTCGGCCCGGCGGGCATCCTCGGCTGCCTCTACCTGTTCCTCAGCCTGCCGCGGAGCACGCAACTCTACTTTCTCGCCTGGAACGCGGCGGGGCTGCTGCTCTACTTCGTCTATGCGCGGCCCCGGGCGATCGCCCGGGGCTGAACGCTCAGGCCGCGAGCTTCCTCAGCACGTATTGGAGGATGCCGCCGTTTAGGAAATATTCGAGCTCGTTGACCGTATCGATCCGGCAGCGGGTCTCGAACGTCTCGGTCGACCCGTCCGCGCGGGTCAGTTCGACCGTCACCGCCTGACGCGGGCGCAAGGCGGCAACGTCGGTGATCGTGAAGGTCTCGTCGCCGGTCAGCCCGAGCGTCTGGCGAGTCACGCCGTCGGCGAACTGAAGCGGCAGGACGCCCATGCCGACCAGG
>SXHP01000111.1 GCA_005773165.1 Sphingomonadales bacterium
CAGCTGATCGAGGAGCAGCTGATCGACTACAGCCGCGCGACCGTTGTTCACGCGGGCGGGATCACGCATCTTCGCCGCCTGGCGAGCTTCGCGCACATGCACAACGTCCGCACCGGATGTCACGGTGCGACCGATCTCTCGCCGGTCTGCATGGCCGCCGCGCTCCACTTCGGCCTGTCGGTTCCGAACTTCGGCATCCAGGAATACATGCGCCATGCGGAGGAAACCGACGCGGTCTTTCCGCACGCCTACTCCTTTTCCGACGGAATTATGCACCCGGGGGACAAGCCCGGGCTCGGCGTCGACCTCGACGAGGCGCTGGCCGCGCGATACGAATACAAGCGCGCCTTCCTGCCGGTGAACCGGCTCGAAGACGGCGCGATGTGGGATTGGTGACATGAGCGACTTCACGCAAGCGGCCGCGCAAGCGCCCGAGGCCGCCGCCCGCGCGATCCCCAAGCCCAAGGGCCGCGTCCGCTGGCTGATCTGCGGGCTGCTCTTCGCGGCGGTGGTGCTGAGCTACATCGACCGGCTGGTCCTCGGCGTGTTGAAGCCGCAGCTCGCCGAACTCTACGGCTGGACGAACAGCGGCTACGGCGACGTCACCGGCTATTTCCAGATCTGCTACGGCGTCGGCTTCCTGTTCTTCGGCTGGCTGATCGACCGGGTCGGCGCGCGCACCGGCTATCTGCTCGCGATGGGGCTGTGGACCGTCGGCCATTTCGCGCAGACGCTGGTGACCAGCACGACCGGCTTCGTGATCGCGCGCATCCCCCTTGCGCTCGGCGAGGCGGGGACCTTCCCCTCAGCGCTCGCCGCCGCGTCGCAATGGTTCCCGAAGCAGGAGCGCGCGCTCGCGATCGGCATCTTCAACGCGGGCGCGAACGTCGGCGCGGTGGTGACGCCGCTCCTCGTCAGCTTCCTCGTCGCCTCGCTGCTGCTCGACTGGCGCTGGGCGTTCATCGTCACCGGGTTGTTCAACCTAGTCTGGCTGGTCGCCTGGTTCCGCTTCTACCGCGCGCCGCACGAGCACCCGCGCGTGACCGCAGAGGAACGCGCGTGGATCGAAGCCGAGCCCGCGGAGGACAACGGCCGCGCGGGCTTCTTTCGCCTCCTTCGTCACCGCGAGAGCTGGGCCTATATGGCCGGGCGCTTCATGATCGATCCGGTCTGGTGGACATTCCTGTTCTGGCTCCCCGATTTCTTCAACAAGCAATACGGCTACGACCTCAAGAGCTTCGGCCCGCCGCTCGTCGCGATCTACATCCTCGCCGATGTCGGCGCGATCGCGGGCGGCTGGTATTCGTCGCACTTGCTCAAGCGCGGGGTCGCGACCGGCGCCGCGCGCAAGCGGGCTATGTTCTTCTGCGCGCTGTTCGCCCTGCCAGTGATGTTCGCCGCCGAGGCGTCAAACGTGTGGGTCGCGGTGACCGTCATCGGGCTCGCCTGCGCCGCGCACCAGGGCTTCTCGACCAATCTGTTCGCGACGCCCGGCGACCTCTTTCCCCGCTATGCGCAGGGCACGCTGATCGGGCTGGGCGGGTTCGCGGGCGCGGTCGGCGGCTTTATCGCGTCGAAGTCGCTGGGCGTGCTGCTCGACCGGGTCGGCAGCTACCAGCCCTTCTTCATCGCCTGCGGACTGGCTTATGTCGCTGCGCTGCTGGTCGTTCACCTGCTCAATCCTCGCTATGCTCCTGTGGCGATCAAGTCCGACTAGAGCCGCTTGCCAGCCACCGATCGCACGCTTAATGGTAGCGCTATCGCAGATGCCGCAAGAAGACGGCCGCGAGCTTTGGAGAAGGACCCGATCGTGCCCGCCATTCGCCTCACTCTCACCGCCGCGCTTCTGCTGGCGACCGCCGCCGCGGCGCAGACGCGCCAGGACGGCGATCCGTCTCCGCCCGCGAACGCGCGCTACCTGTCGCAGCCGCTGATCCGCGAGATCTATACCGCCGACCCGTCCGCGCATGTGTTCGGCGGGCGCATCTACGTCTATCCCAGCCATGATATCGACGCGGGCATTCCCGACGACGACCTCGGCAATCAATATGCGATGCGCGACTATCGCGTACTGTCGATGGACCGGATCGGCGGGCCGGTGACCGTCCACGATGTCGCGCTCGACGTAAAGGACGTGCCCTGGGCGTCCAAGCAGATGTGGGCCCCCGACGCGGCGTACAAGGACGGCACATACTTCCTGTACTTCCCGGTCAAGGACAAGCAGGGCGTCTTCCGCATCGGCGTCGCCACCTCCCAGTCTCCTACCGGTCCGTTCAAGGCCGAGCCGCAGCCGATCCGCGGCAGCTATTCGATGGACCCGCAGGTGTTCACCGACACCGACGGCAAGAGCTACATGTACCTGGGCGGCATCTGGGGCGGACAGCTCCAGAAATGGGCGACCGGCGCCTACGATGCGGATGCGGGCGAGACCGACCTGAAGCAGGACGATAAGCCCGCCCTTTCCCCCAAGGTCGCCCGGATGGACGCGGGCATGAAGGAGTTCGCCGAGCCGCTGCGCGATGTCCAAATCGTCGACGATGCGGGCAAGCCGATCCTCGGCGGCGACCACCAGCGCCGCTTTTTTGAAGGCAGCTGGGTGTTCAAGCGCAACGGCGTCTACTACTTCACCTACTCGACCGGCGACACGCACAAGCTGGCCTATGCCACCGGCGATAACCCCTACGGCCCGTTCCGTTTCCGCGGGCATTTCCTGAAGCCCGTGCAGGGCTGGACCACGCATCACTCGATCATCCAGGTCGGCGATCAGTGGCACCTGTTCTACCACGACACCCAATTGTCTGGTAAGAACCACCTCCGCAACGTCAAGACGACGCCGCTGACCATCAACGCGGACGGCACGATCCAGATGATCGACCCGTTCGTCCGCTGATGTTTCTCGGCATCGACATCGGCACCTCCGGGGTGAAGGCGGTGGTACTCGACGACACGGGCGCGGTCGCGGGACAGGGCACGGCCGCGCTCACCGTGCAGCGCCCGCAGCCGCTCTGGTCCGAGCAGGACCCTGACGCCTGGTGGCAGGCGACCGAAGCGGCGGTTGGCGCGATCGACCCCGCGGTGCGCCGTTCGGTGCGCGGGGTCGGCCTCGCCGGGCAGATGCACGGCGCGACG
>SXHP01000112.1 GCA_005773165.1 Sphingomonadales bacterium
CGCCTCGAACGGGTAGAGGTTCACCACCACCAGAGCGATCGCCTCGATCCCATGCTCGCGCATCGCCGCCGCATGCCCGGCATCGTCGCGCACCGCGAGAAGCCCGCCGTGGATCAGCGGATGCCACGTCTTGACCCGCCCGTCCATCATCTCGGGAAACGCGGTCACCTCCGCCACATCTCGCACCGCCAGCCCCGCTTCACGCAGCGTCTTGGCGGTCCCCCCGGTCGACACCAGCTCCACCCCCCGCCCTGCCAGCGAACGCGCGAAATCGACCACCCCCGTCTTGTCGGATACGGACAGGAGAGCGCGGCGAACGGGGATGTCGGTCATGGCGGAGCGCTTAGCCGCTACACCGCCCGCTTCAAAGCCCAACTCACGCTCGCCCCGCCCGCGGGCGCCTCGCCCGTCGCCACAAGCTGCTGCGTCGGGACCGGGCGGCCCTCGCCGTCGATCCACAGGCTGTCCTCCAGCCCGAGCGCGCCGCCGCGGCAGCGGAATTGCCACATCGCGCCGCCGGGCAGTCTCAGCAGCGCGGCGAGGCCGTCGGCGGTGGGCGATGCGCGGACGCCTGCCCCTAAGTGAAAGCGGATCGCGAACGGCGTCGCGCCCGCCTGCCGCTTGCGACCGCGCGGCAGCAGCGCGTCCTCGCCGCGGAGCTCGCGGCCGTCGCCCGTCAGCATCAGCTGCCGCCGGTGGACCAGCCCGAAGCGGCGGACATAGCCGTCGTGCGAAGCCTCGATCCGGCTTGCGACGTCGGATTCCTGCCGCCCCAGCTCGACCTCCGCCACCCCGCGCCCCAGCGTCCCGTCGGCGTGGATCGCGGTCGAATTGCTGTCCGCCACCACCAGGGTCGAGTGCGCCGCCGTTGTCCTCAGCCCGAGCGCGAGCGACGGGTTCGCGACCGACGCGCCGCCGCAGTTAACGACGATCCGCTGCGCGCCGTCGGAGAATTCGAACGCCAGCGTCGACGCGCAGCCGCCCTCGACCACCCGCGCGACCGGAGGCGGCGCGGCGTCGACGATAAGCAGCGCGCTTCCCGCCGCCAGCCGCTGATACCCCCAGTCGCGCGCCTGGCGCAGCGGCCGCGTCCGCACCCCGCTCGCCGCGATCACCGCGGCGAGGTGCTCGGGCGTGTCGGGCCCGCCGCCCTGCCAGCTCGCCAGCGCGCGATCGCCGTGGGTCGTGCCGAGCAGCGCGCCGACCATCCGCGTGCATGTCGCCTGGACGCTCTCGGCCATCTCCATGCGCCGCGCGGCATAGGTCTCGCGCAGCATCGCCAGCAGCATGATCGAATCGAGCAGCATGGCCGGGCTGCGCGACACCGACCCGCCGTCGTCGAACAAGGACGTGCCCAGCGCCCGTTGTAGCCCCGCCTCGCCGAACGCCCGGCGCGGATCGCCGCCGGGGATCAGCAGCCCCGCGGCGATGACCCCGCACCAGGCCGCGATCCGCGCCGCGCCCGGCGGGGCCTTGTCCGCGCCGCGATCGAGGTGGCGCGCGCCGCGCGCCAGCACGTTGAGCACCCGCGACCGGTAGACCAGGTCGGCAGACGACAGGATCAGCGGCGCGTGCGCGGTCCAGAACAGGATGCGCCGTCCCCAGAGATCGGGGGCCCAGGCGACCGGATCGACCGTATCGGCGTGCGCGTCCAGCCAGCGCGCCATCAGCGCCTCGGCGATCGGGGCGCCGCCCGCGCGGGTCGTCACCGTCGACAGGTCGCGCAGCCAGGCGAAGCTGTGGACATGCGCCGCGAACGCGCGCGACGTGTCGGGACGCTTCATGTCGAGCGAAGCGATCGCGCGCGCCTCGCCCCCGAACGCGACCTCCCCCTCCAGCAACGCCCGCCCGCGCGCGACGTCGCCGACCACCGGATCGTCGGGCACCGCGATCAGCTTCAGCGGATAGCGCCCCTTCAGCCGCAGCGAATGGATCGGCGTCCGCCAGGTCAGCCGCTGGAAGCGCTCGGACAGACGCTCGGCGAGGCTCAGCCCCTTGTCGCCGCCCACGCGGACCAGCCGCTTGCCTTCCTCGATGCCGTCCGACGCGGTCAGGTCGAGAACGTCCTCGCTCATCCCCTCAGCGCCGCGATATTGGCGGCGTAGGCGTCGGGCCCGCCGCGGAACACCGACGTTCCCGCAACCAAGGCATCCGCGCCCGCTTCGACGCAGCGGCGCGCGGTATCCGCGTCGACGCCGCCGTCGACCTCCAGGTCGATCGCGCGCCCGCTCGCGTCGATCATGCGTCGGACCGCGGCGATCTTCTTGAGCTGGCTGTCGATGAACCGCTGCCCGCCGAACCCCGGATTGACGCTCATCACCAGGACGAGGTCGATCTCGTCCAGCACATAGTCGAGCATCTTGGCCGGGGTGGCGGGATTGAGCGAGACGCCCGTTTTCTTGCCGAGGCTGCGAATCCGCTGCAGCGTGCGGTGGAGGTGGGGCCCCGCCTCGGGATGCACCGTGATGACGTCCGCGCCCGCAGCGGCGAAGGCCGGGATATAGGCGTCGACC
>SXHP01000113.1 GCA_005773165.1 Sphingomonadales bacterium
GGGGGTCAACGCGCTGGTGATCAACGGCGGCGACGGCACCGTTCGCGACGTGCTGACCGCCGCCGCGCGCTGCTTTCCGCTGCCCCCGCGCGTCGCCGTGCTGCCTTCGGGCAAGACCAACGCGCTTGCCGCAGACCTCGGTCTGCCGCGCGACTGGAGCGAGGACGACGCGGTCGCGGCTTTGCGCGCGGGGCGGGTCGTCGAGCGCTCGCCGATTCGCATCGAGCGGGCGGACGGCGGCGAGCTTCACGGCTTTATCGTCGGCGCGGGCGCGTTCGTCCGCGCGACCGAACTGGCGCAGCAGACCCATCGGTTCGGCGCGTTCAACGGGCTTGCGGTCGGACTGTCGGTCGCAGGCGGGATCGCGCAGACGTTGTTCGGGGGCGCGGCCAACGTCTGGCGTCAGGGCACGCCGATGCGCATCGCGTTGCCGCACGCGCGCGTCGACGACGGAGCCAAGTATCTGCTGTTCGCCTCCACGCTCGAACGACTGCCGCTCGGCATCCGCCCGTTCGGCTCGCCGAGGCCCGGATTGAAGCTGCTGACGATCGACGCGCATCCACCGCGGCTGGCGGTGACGGTTCCGGCATTGCTGGGAGGGTACCGCCTGCCCGCCGACCGCGGCTATCGGCGCGAAGACGTGGACACGGTCGCCCTTACGATTGACGGCGACTTCGTTCTCGACGGGGAGACGTTCGCCGGCGGCGCGATGACGCTCAGCTCGGCCCCCGCGATCGGCTTCGCGGTGCCGTGACAGAGCCGCTGACCGCGTTCGTCGCGCGGGAGCTGGAACACGCCGTCCTTCCGGAGATCGCCGCCGCCGCCGCGCACCTCGCGGGCGAGCTCGGCGGCGTCGCGGTGCTGTTCTACGGATCGGTGCTCCGCACCGGCGATCTGGAGGGGGTGCTCGACTTCTACGTCCTCACGCCTCGTGCAACGGGAACGCCGTTGCGCCGTCTGGGGCTGCGGTGGCTCTGGCCGGACGTCAGCTTCCATGAAATTTCGGTCGGCGAGCGAACAGTGCGCGCGAAGGTCGCGACGATGCCGCTCGACACCTTTGCGCACGCCGTCCGAGGCGATCTCATCGACACGACGATCTGGACTCGCTTCGTCCAGCCCGCGGCGCTCGCCTGGTTCGCCGACGATCGCAGCCGTAGATGCGTAGAGGCGGCTGTGGCGGATGCCGCGGTCACCGCAGCCCGGTTCGCCGCGGTGCTGGGTCCCGCATCTGGGGGGCCGCTTGATTATTGGGCGGCGCTGTTCCGCCAGACCTATCGGGCGGAGCTTCGCGTCGAGGCACCCGGGCGGGAGCGCGCGATCCTCGACGTCGCTCCCGCACGCTATCGCACGCTGCTGACGCTCGCCTGGAAGGCCGGCGGCATCGCATTTGAGAGCCACGGCGAGACGGTGCAGCCCCGCGTCGACCCCGCCGAACGCCGCCGCCTCGTCCGCCAGTGGCGCGCCCGCGCGCGCGCGGGCAAGCCGCTCAACATCGCCCGGCTGGTGAAGGCCGCCTTCACCTTCGAGGGTGCGGCGCGGTACGGCTTGTGGAAGATCCAGCGTCATACGGGCGTCGACCTGCCGCTCACCCCGTTCCGCGAGCGCCATCCCGTTCTCGCCGCGCCCGCCGTCTTCTGGCGAGTGATGCGGGAGCGGTCGCGATGACGTTCAACGCGATCGTTCTCGCTGGCTCGCGCGGCGGCGTCGATCCGGTCGCGAGTTATGCGGACGTCACCGACAAGGCGCTGATCGATGTCGGCGGCCGCACCATGCTCGCTCGCGTTGTCGATGCGCTGCGGGAAGCAGGAGCGGGGCGCATCGTGGTCGTCCACTCATCCGATCAGGTCCGCGACCATGCGCTCGCGCTGGGTGTCGAGGCGATGCCGGGCGAAGCAGGCCCGAGCGCCAGCGCCGCGGCGGCGCTCGCGCGGATCGGCGCGCCTGCGCTCGTCACCACCGCCGACCACGCGCTCCTCCGCCCGGAGTGGATCACCGCCTTTCTCGTCGCTGTTCCTCCTGATGCCGATGTCGCCGCGCTGCTCGCCCGCCGCGATGTGGTGGAAGCGGCGGTGCCCGACACGCGGCGGACGTGGCTGCGCTTCGCCGACGGCGACTGGTCGGGCTGCAACCTGTTCCAGCTCGCCACCCCGCGCGCCGCCGCCGCGGTCGCGCTGTGGCAGGCGGTCGAGCGCGACCGCAAACGACCGTGGCGTATCGTCCGCCGTTTGGGACCAGGATTGCTCGTCCGCTACCTCATCGGTCGCCTGACCTTGGCCGAGGCGCTCGCCCGTATCGGCGCACTCGCGGGCGTCCGCGCGGCGATGGTGGCGAGCCCCTATGGCTTAGCCGCGGTCGACGTCGACAAGCCCGCCGACCTCGACCTGGTCCGTCGCCTCGTCGGCTAACAGCTTGGGACACGTGTCGAGCAGTTGAGTCATGCTCAGTTCGCCCAGCCGTCGGTACGACTCCCACTGCGCTTCGTCGAAGAACTGGTCGCCGGTCGGCTGCTGCGGGAACGCGGTCATCGCAAGCTGATATCCAGCGACGTCGGTCGGCACGCCCGGGAACAGCCGCGGCTTGATCCACAGCATGTGCAGCGGGTCGCCCCCGACCATGACCTTGAGGACGAGGACGTACGCAGGCTCGGCCGGTTCAAGCATCTCCGCCCGCCAGTTTGGGCGCGCGACGGGATCAACGAAGATCGCGAAATCGGTTGCGCCCAGCCCCCTCAGCACCGCCTCGCGCTCGGGCCCTCCAAGGATCGTCGTTTCTCCCCCCAGGTCGATGCGCACCTGCCGCACCAGCGCCTCCAGGTCCGCGAAGGCGTATCTCGGGTCCGCGCCGTTGTCGGTCACCAGGATCAACGGCACCCGGCGTCGGATGAGCACATAGGCGCCGCTGTTCTCGTAATGGCCGCCGTCCGTCAGGTATTTGCGGAAGTACCCGCGCGAATAGCGGCAGGTCATTTCGTTCAGCAGGTAGACGAACGTTCCGAAGTTGCGCGCCACCCACCCGCCGACCCCTTTCACGACGGGCGCGTCGGGGCACAGGTTCGGCGACCACCACCAATAGCCGAGCCGCACGTTGGCGAAGGTAAAGGCGAGCGCGAAGCCGAGGCTGGTCATCCGCCCCATTCCCGACGACGCGGCCGCCCCCGAAATCGCGATCCATTGTCCCAGGCTGATGTTCTCCGCGCGGCGGTTCTTCGGCAGGTCGGGCGCGATCAGCGCCGCCCAAGGCGTGCAACGCGTTCCGATCCGGACTCCGCCGGGCTCGACGCTCAACAGGTCGCCCTTGCGATCACGCGCGACGATCTGCGACCGCGGGTCGATCGTCTCGTTCAACGTCACGTTGATGACATGGATCGGCGCGGGAAGGTCGGTGCTGCCGTAGATGCGCGGCTGAATATAGTCCCGAGGATGGTTCTCGTTGATCGGCGCTTCTCGGCTCGTGGCCAGCACCTGCTCCAGCCGCTCGACATTGCTCGCGCCAAGGTAGGCGCGCGTCAGGCGCGAGGCGTAGAGCGAGTGGAGCGATGACAGGTTGATGAACCCGGTCGACCAGCCGAGCAGCCAGGTCAACATCCAGGCGACCAGGGTGAGCACCAGCCATTGCCCCCAATGCGGCGGACCGGACCATGCTGCGTCCGACCACATGGTCGCATGCACCAGCGCCAGCGCCGCGATCGCCAGCATCGCGTAGAGAAGGACCCCAAGCAGGAGCGCGGCAGTCGAGGCGAAGCGCTTCAGCAGCGAACCGATGCCGCCGCCGCGATTCGTTTGCCCGCCGCTGCCGCCGAACCAATCCGGCAGTTTCTTGATCAGAAAGGCGAGCGCCGGCAGCGTCGCCGCTCCCAAACTGCCGATCGTGAAGGTGGGGATCCAGACGGCGAGCCATGCGCCGAGGCTGTCGATCGCCGCGACGACCAGAATGAGGAGCAGCGCGCCGTTGGACCTCGCCAACGCGCCGGTCAGCGTGCGGCGAAGCTCGGAGGTGAGCAGCGCGCCGTCAAGCGTCCGGGAGAACGCCCAGCTGATCGCCGCGCCGGTGACGCTGATGATCGTGCCCGCTCCGATGACCATCGCGAATGCCGGGTGAACCGGCCCGACCAGACCTGCCGCGGCTGCGGCGCCCGCAAGAGCGAGCACGATCGCCGCGGCGATCGCCGCCGCCACGATCGCCGAAGCCGCCTTGCGCAGGCTCGCGCGCTGGCGAAAGATCAGCGCTTCGTTGGTCGACATCGCCTGGGTCGCCCAATATGCGATCATCAGGAAGCCGGTGAGCGCGACCGGCGCCGCGGCCAGCGCCAGCAACGGGCTCAGCGGCACGCCCCACGCCGTTCCGAAGCCGGACCAACCGACGATCGCGAGCACCCCCGCTTCCGCGCCGACGAGAACAGCGCCCAGCGCCGTGCAGGCCAGCACCACAAGATAGGCCATCGCCAGCCAGTTGCGCGCGATATAGGCGAAGGCGTAGCCGTAATCGGTCATCCCTGTCGGGGCGAGGTACCGGCTATGTTCGCGCAGCCACCACAAAGGATGCCGCATCGCGGGTTCGGCCCCGGGAGGCCAGGCGATCTCCCGCTCGCAAGGCTCACTGGCGAGCGCAGCGCGCGCCAGCCGGTACTGATCCGCCTTGGCGGCAAGGTCGGCGGTTTCCGAAGCGGGCGCGATCCCGCGCAGGGTCGCCGGCACGAACAGGCTGCGGAGAAAGCAGCCCGCATAGCCGCCGCCCGAAACCGTCGACATGACATCGATCTTGGCGAGCGCATCGCGCGAGGACTTCGCCAGCCCCTGGATCAGGCCCAGCGAAAAGGTCGCGCTGCGAATGCCTCCGCCCGACAGCGCCAGGCCCACCGGGGGCCTGCCGTTCTCGGCCTCGTTCCACTGGGCTCCCGGAGCCCCCGCGTCCTTGTCCCACCACAGCCGCACCTTGCGTCGCCGCTCGATCAGCTCCGATACGCCTGCGTCGTCAATGGCCTGAGGATCGGTCACGCGGCGGCGCGCACGTCGCGAGCGGCGTCTTCCAGGATGATGTCGGCTGCGCGCTCCGCCGCCATGTAAACCGCGCTGACGATGAAATAGCCCGGGATGCGGGGGAAGATCGACGCGTCCACGATCCGCAGGCGCTTGACCCCGTGCACCCGCAGCCGCGTGTCGAGCACGCCGCCGCTTGCGCGGTCGCCGATCGGGCAGGTGCACGACGCATGATGTCCCCAGGCGTTGTCCCGCACCCAATCCTCCAGCGCCTTGCCCGTGACCTTGTCCCCGGGATCGATCTCGTCCTCGATCATTCCCTTGCGCTTGAGCGGCGCGGTCGCTTGGCGGACGAACTCCACGCCCTTGGCGACCGCGCGCAGATCGCGACCCGCATTGTCCGAGCCTTCCTCGAAATAGTGGAATTGGATCAGCGGCGGGTCGCGCGGGTCGGCGCTGCGCAGCCGCACGGTTCCCGCGCGATTGTCGGTGCGCGCCTTCAGGATCGCCCAACTGACGACATTCGGCGACTTGACCAGGTCCTTGGAATAGCCGGGATAATAGCCCTTGAAGCTGCCGAGCAACGCAAAGATGAACAGGTCGGCTTCGGCGAGTGAGGGATCCGATTTGCGCTTGAACGCCAGCGCCGCGCCGTTGGATATGTAGATGCCGTCGCGCTGTCCGGTCCACATCGCGCCGACCGGATCGTCGGCCTCATAGCGCACGTCCTTCAACGAATCCCAGTTCCGCTGAAGCTTCGACTGGACGCACACCTCGTAACGGTCCTGCATGTTGGTGCCGACGCCCGACAGGTCGACGCGAACGGGAATGCCGTGCCGCTCCAGCTCCTCGCGTGGGCCGATCCCCGACAGCATCAGCAGTTGCGGCGTGTTGAACGCGCCCCCGGCCAGGATCACCTCGCGCGCAGCGTGGAGGGTCTTGATCTCGCCGGGCCCGGTGCTCGGGTCGGGATCGGCGCGATACAGGTGGCGGCCCTTCAGATACTCGACCCCGATCGCATTGCCCTGCGCGTCGAACAGCACGCGAGTCACGAGCGCGTCGAGCTCGATCCGCAGCTTGTCCGGGTGCCTGGCGGCCACGTCGAGCACCCGCTCGCGCGCGCCGACGCGGCAATGCCGGTCGTTAGCGAGCGGGGCGTAGCACAGGCCTTCGACGCCATTGGTCCGGTCGTCATTCGGGTCCAGTGCGCCGCGCACCAGCCGCTCGACCGCCGCGCGCGCGCCGGTGATCCGCCGCGACGCGGCGATCCCCGCAACCTCCAGCAAGCGCCGCAGCCGTCCGTCGCCCAGCGCCTGCCGCGGGGTTCCCTTCTCGATCGGGAGCCAGCCGTCCCAGCCGTGCCCGGTCGACTTGAGCCCCAGCTTGCCGAGCCAGCGCCATACCGGCCGGTGCCGACACGATTCCACCTTGCGCTGGTACGCCGACATGGTCTTCGCCGACCAGCCGCTGTCGCCGGTCGCCTTCGCCATCCCGTCCCAATCGCACGGCTGAGCGGTGATGAAGATCATCGCATTGTGCGCAGTGCAACCGCCCAGCGTGCCCGCGCGGGGATAGAGCACGCCCTGACCCTCGACCCGTTTGGGATCGCGCGCCGCCTGTTGGCGGTCGGCGAAATGCTCGACGAAGAAGTTCCAGGCCATCGCCTTGTTTTCCGAAGCGAAGGCATGAAACGCGGGAATGTCGTAATCGCCTGGGAAGCGCTCCGCTTCGCCGTCGGTCCGGGGATCGTGCCCGGCCTCCAGCAGGACGACGCGCATCCCCTGCTCGGCCAGTCTCGCCGCGAGCGTGCCCCCGCCCGCGCCCGATCCCACCACGATATAGTCGACCTCCTCGCTCATCGCGTAAGTTCCTAGAAGGTGGTGAGATAGGCGATGAGCGCCCGCTTGTCGGCATCGCTCAACGGCGCCTCGGTTCCCCAGGCGCGCTCGTCGGGGGTGCGCCCCTGGTTGAACTGCGCGGTGCCGAAATAATGCCCGCGATTGACCACGAAGTCGGGGCATTTGTTGAGCGCCATCAGCGGGCTTCTCAGCGGCGCGAACGCCTGGCGCAGCTCGGGATCGGTCATGGTTCGCCCCTTCACGCGGATCAGCGCGCGCTTGAGCTCGACCAGCGCCTTGAGCACTTGGCGGTAATGACCCGCGATCACCCGCGGATCGTTGCTTTCCGCCAGCGGCTGCAAGCTCGCGATCAGGTTGATCGGCATGCCCTGAGGGATCGGCCCTATGCGGATGTTGCCTTGCGCGTCGACCAGCTCGCGCAAGAGCCCGCGATCCTCGTCGGTCAGCTTGTCGCGGAAGCCGTTGAGGAAGCTGCGCGGGACGAACAGATAGGTGCGCTGCGTCGTCCTGTCGATCAGACCGCCCGCGCGTGCGCCGAGCTCGCTGTCCATCTGCCGCCGTTCGGGCCACAGCATCTGCTCGATCGACGCGCGATAGGACCCCATCCGGGCCGCGACCGACGGGTTCTGGTCGAACGGCCCGACCGTGTTGTTCAGCAGGAACGGCGCGGTAGACCACAAGGAGATCAGCGTCGGCACGCGGGTATAGCCTCGGCCGCCCGCGGGCATACGGTACGGCTTCGGCGTCCCGTCGAACGGGTCGGTGAAGTGGACCGTGCCGACCCCGGGGAGCTGCTTGTACGACTGCGACGAGAAGTTATCCCAAATGTTCCCTGCGATCGCGTTCGTCGCGAGCGGGCTGCACAGATTGGTGCGCAGCAGCGTCACCGGCACGCGCCGGTCGCTCGACAAATAGTTGTTCTGAAGAAAGTCCGGGCGGCGGACGATCGCGGTCATCTTGCCCTTGAAGTCGTTGGTCTGGGTCCAGGCCCACCAGCGCTTGAACGTCGCCAGATAGTTCGGGCCCTGCTCGACCGCGGCGCCGGCAGGCGCGCCCTGCGGCTGCTTGCTCGAATGACAGCGCGCGCAGGTCGCCGCGAAGACATCCGCTCCGCGCTGCACGACGGCAGGCGTAGCGTTGAGCATCGCCGCGCCGCCGGGCGCGTCGGCGAGCTTGTGCGGCGTCGCGGCCTTCAGGAAAAACAGCGCTGTGTCGGGGGTGCCCCTTTCCGTCGCACGCCAATAGGCCGAGTTCTTTTGCCCGTCAGCGATCCGGATCGGCGTCACGCGCTTGCCGCCCATGACGGGGTTGAAGTGCCGGAGCCATTCCTCGCTGAACAGCCCGATATTGAGGTGAACCCGGTTGAGCGCGCCCAGCGCCCCGACCGAATCCGCGCCGTCCTTCAGCACGTGCGGCGTCCATACGGTCGACGGCGCCTGGAAGAACTCGGTGAGCGGACCCTTGTCGATGAAGTCGTTGAACTGCTTGTTGTCGAGCCCGCCGCCGGCGAGCGTTTCGCGACCCTGGAACTTGGCCGCCCGCAACCGTGCGCCGAGCTCGTAGACCGCGTTCTGGGTCCGCGGATTGTTGATGTTGTCGGTCGAGACCAGCGACGTGTCGATTGCGCCCGGGCGGAAGGTATGAACCCACTGATAGACGAAGTTCTGCGGGTTGGGCTGCCAGAAGAACAGCCGGTCCGACCACAGATATTGCGCGCCGACGGTTGAGCTGAGATTCGCCCAGGTCGGGTTTTCCGGATCGGCGGGCGGGTTGGTGGGGGAGGGGCCGACATGGCAGAAGCCGCAGCTCATGCCGACGCGGTACGGCCGTACGAGGTGCGGGTCGGTATAATAATCGGGGTCGTTATAATATCGGACCGGGTCCCAGCGCGCCGCCGCCTTCGCGTCGAACTTCGGATTGGGGAACAGCCTTAAACCGACGACTCCCGTGGGATCGCCGTAATAGGAGCCGACCGGCAGCGTCGCCCCGTTCGGAAAGGTCGTTCCGCGCGCGCCGATCCTGACGCCCGGATACTTCTTCTCGTTGGCGAACGGATCGGGCGGGCAGGCGGGATCGCGGACGTCGAGCAGCAGCCCGAAGCGCTGCGGATCGGGTGCGGTCGCCGCGGAGAAGCACGGCTCGTTGACCGCGCCGAGCCACTGCCAGCGGGTGGCGCGGCGCAAAGGGCTGTTCATCGGCGGCGCGACGATCTTCAGGAGGTCGAACGCGCCGAGCGTCGGCGTTCCCATCCGATCCCAGAAGCGGTCGTTGCCGCCGGTCCAGACGTTCCACATGTTGCGCCCACGCACCTCGGCGGGGGAGAGCGCGACTCCGCCGTCCATGTCGCGAAAGTAATCCTCGTCGGCGTGGACGAAGACCTTGTCGTCGACCTTGGCCTGAACCGCCTCATCCTCCACCGCCTTGCCCGCGGGCGTGCGGTCGCCGCACGCCGCGATCGCCAACACGGTGGCCGAAGTCGCCAGCAAGCCCCACCCGGCCGATCTGCTCATGGTCATGTTCACGTGTCCCCGCCCGCGCGAACAGCGTCCGCGCCGTCTCACCTTCACGCTACACGCAACCCTTACACAGCCGTGTCCCGGCCTTGTCCTCACAACGTCTTCAGATACTCCACCAACGCGGTCCGCTCACCGTGCGACAACGTCGGCCCGATCGTTCCCGCTCGTGGCGCGCGGCCTGGCGCCGGGGTCTCGAACAGGTGCCCGCCATTGCCGTTGCCGCGCACCGTCCGCCCCTGAGCATCCGCGGCGACCAGCTTGAACCCGTTCTGCAGCGGAGTCGTGACATAGCCGACCCGGACGGGATCGAACTGGCGATTGCCCAGCCAAAAGCTGGCCGGCCGCTCGGCGTAGGGCGAGAGCAGGTGCCACAAGGTCGGCACTGCGCCATTGTGAAGATAGGGCGGGGTCGCCCAGA
>SXHP01000114.1 GCA_005773165.1 Sphingomonadales bacterium
ACTGGCAGGCGCGGCTGGGGATCGTCGGGCGCGCGCCCCGTTGGGCGATCGCGCACAAGTTCCCCGCAGAACGCGCGCAGACGACGCTCCAGGCGATCGACATCCAGGTCGGACGGACCGGCAAGCTGACCCCCGTCGCGCGGCTGGAGCCGGTGACCGTCGGCGGGGTCGTCGTCACCAACGCGACGCTGCACAACCGCGACGAGATCGCGCGATTGGGCGCGCGGCCGGGCGATCGGGTGGTGATCCAGCGCGCGGGCGACGTCATCACGCAGATCGTCTAAGTGCTGACCTGCGACGAGGATCGAGCCGCGTTCCGCTTCACCGACCATTGCCCCCGCTGCGGATCGGAAGCGGTCGCCGAGGAGGGCGAAGTCGACGTCCGCTGCACCGGCGGGCTGATCTGCCCGGCGCAGCGGCTGGAGCGGTTGCGCCATTTCGTCAGCCGCGCCGCGCTCGACATCGACGGACTGGGGGAAAAGACATTGGTCGAGCTGCTCGAGCTCGGCTGGATCGCCGAGCCCGCGGACATCTTCCGCCTCGCCCCGCACCGAGAGGAACTGCTCGCGCGCGAGGGATGGCAGGCCAAGTCGGTCGACGCGCTGCTCGCCGCGATCGAGGCGAAGCGCGCGCCCGACGCCGCGCGGCTGCTGTTCGGCCTGGGCATCCGCCACGTCGGCCAGGTCACCGCGCGCGATCTGCTGCGGGCGTTCGGCACGCTGCCCGCACTGCGCACGGCGGCGGAAGCTGCGCGCGAGGGCGACGGTGACGCGCTTCACGCCTTTTCGCTGATCGAGGGTGTCGGGCCGATCGTCGTGCGCGCGCTCGGCGATTTCTTTCACGAGCCGCACAACGTGACGGTCTGGGAGGACCTGCTCGCCGAGGTTTCGCCGCCGATCTACGTTCACGAGACGCGCGCGTCGCAGGTGTCGGGCAAGACCGTGGTGTTCACCGGCACGCTGGAGACGATGAGCCGCGACGAGGCCAAGGCCCAAGCCGAAGCGCTGGGCGCGCGGGTGTCTGGATCGGTGTCGGCGAAGACCGACCTCGTCGTCGCGGGGCCGGGCGCGGGGTCAAAGCTGAAGAAGGCGGCGGAGCTGGGGATCGCGACGACCGATGAAGCGGGGTGGGCGAGGATCGTGGCCGAGGCGGGGTGACGTCCGTCTATCCCCACCCTTGAAGTAAGGGGAGTCAATCAAAGGAGGGGAGGACATGGCCGAGAACAAGACCAAAGCCACTGCCGTCGATGTCGACGCCTTCATCGCCGCGGTCGAGCCCGAGCAGCGCCGCCGCGACGCGGAGGAGCTCGTCGCGCTCATGCGCTCCGTCACCGGTCACTCGCCGTGCCTGCGGGGTCCGTCGATCATCGGCTTCGGCGACTGCCATTACCGCTACGAGAGCGGGCGCGAGGGCGACACGTTCCGGATCGGCTTTTCGCCGCGCAAGGCGCAGCTCGTTTTCTACCTGACCGACGCGGTCGAGGCGGACGGCGACCTGCTGGAGCGGCTGGGGCCGCATACGACGGGCAAGGCCTGCCTCTACGTCAAGCGGCTCGACCGCATCGACCGCGGGGTGCTCGCCGAACTGATCGCCCGCGCCTGGCCGCGCGGGTCGAACGTCGGCTAAACCGTTCGGAGGTGATGCCTTTTTGCAACGCACAATGAGCGACTTGCTTAATCCCCGACAACCGACTCGCCAATGTCATGGAAGCGCAATATCCCTCCGCCATCGGCACCGGCGACGGCGAAGACGCCGGACGTGCGCGTGTGAAGCACGGCTCCAAAAGGGAAAAAGTCTCGATGCGAAACAACCTGTTCCTCGGCGTCGCCGCCGTTGCGCTCATCGTGCCCGCGGCGGCGTCCGCGCAGGAAACGACCTCGACGATTCGGGGCGCCGTCACGGCCGGCGGCCAGCCGGTCGCGGGCGCGACCGTCGAGGTTCTGAACGTGCCGTCGGGGTCGCGCTCGACGCTGACCACCGACGAGAACGGCAGCTTCAACGCGTCTGGTCTGCGCGTCGGCGGGCCGTTCTCGGTCACCGTCACCGCGCCGGGCTTCCCGTCGACCACGATCACCGACATCTTCACCGTCGTCGCCCAAGCGTATGACCTGCCGATCGAGCTCGCCGCCGCGGAAGCCGGGGGAGCAGAGGTCGTCGTCACCGCCTCGCGCCTGCCGAATGCGCGCACCGTCAGCCAGGGTCCGGCCACCGTGCTGAACGCCGAGCAGATCGCTTCGGTCGCGTCGGTCAACCGCGACGTGCGCGACCTGATGCGCCGCGATCCGTTCGCGCGCCTCGACGACACGCCGAGCGGCGGTCGTGCGGTGTCGTTCGCTGGCCAGAACGCGCGCTTCAACCGCTTTTCGGTCGACGGCGTGCCGGTCACCGACAATTTCGGCCTCAACCCCGACGGCCTCCCGACCCGCCGCTCGCCGATCCCGTTCGACGCGATCGGCCAGTTCCAGACCAAGGTCGCGCCGTATGACGTGCGCGAGGGCAACTTCCAGGGCGGCGCGATCAACGCCATCCTGAAGTCGGGCACCAACACCTTCCACGGCACCGGCTTTTTCGCCTATTCGTCGGACGAGCTGACCGGCAAGGAGACGAAGCCCGGGCCCGGGATCGCCGCCGACGGCCGCGTCACCATCCCGAACTTCAAGTACGAGAATTACGGCGCGCAGCTCGCCGGCCCGCTGATCGCCGATCGGCTGTTCTTCATGGTCGCGGGCGAGCGCATCCGCGCGGGCACGCCGATCCCCGAGGGCACGGCGGGCAACAACGCGGGCACGATCGTCCCCAACATCACCGATGCGGCGGTCGCGCAGATCCGGTCGGTCGCGCAGTCGCGCTACGGCTATGACACCGGCGGCGTGCTCAACAATTCGAAGGACGAGGACGATCGCCTGGTCGCGCGCATCGACGCCAACCTGTCGGACACGCAGCGCGCCTCGTTGACCTACCTGTACACCAAGGATTCGATCCAGTTTAACCAGAACACGTTCGTCACCGGGACCACCGGCCTGGGTCTGGAATCGAACGGTTATGTCGGAACCAACCGGCTTCACACCGGCGTGTTCCAGCTGAACAGCGACTGGTCGGACGAGTTCTCGACCGAGCTGCGCGGCTTCTACAAGGACTATAAGCGCGGGCAGGACCCGATCCTGGGTCGCGGCTTCGCCAACTTCCAGGTCTGCACCGCGCCGACGTCCGACCGGGCGGGCGGCACCCCCACCGCGAACGACCTGTCGACCGCCTGTCAGTCGGGCTTCGGCAACGTCTCCTTCGGCCCGGACGTCTCGCGCCAGTCGAACCAGCTCACCAGCCGCACCTACGGCGGCCTGGCGCAGGGCCGCCTGACCCGCGACAACCACGACCTGCGCGTCTTCGCCGAATTCTCGGACACGAAGATCTTCAACCTGTTCCTGCAGCGGACCGCAGGCGATTATTACTTCGACTCGCTGGCGGATTTCGCGGCGGGCAATGCGCAGCGCTTCCGCTACCAGAATGCGGTTCCGTCGCTCGATCCGGCCGACGCCGCCGCGCGCTTCCGCTACCAGTCCTATACCTTCGGCATCCAGGACACGTGGCGGATCAGCGACCTGCTGACGCTGAACTACGGCGCGCGCTACGACCTGTTCGGCGGCGATTCGCGTCCGGAGTTCAACCAGGCGTTCACTACCCGCTACGGCTTCCCGAACACCGCCTATATCTCGGGCCGCGGCGTGTTCCAGCCGCGCGTCGGCTTCGATTTCAAGCCGGTTAGCGAGATTTCGGTCCGCGGCGGCGTCGGCATCTTCTCGGGCGGTTCGCCCGACGTCTATGTCTCGAACAGCTTCTCGAACACCGGCTTCCTGTCGAACCAGATCGACGTCCGCCAGAACAACAACGGGAGCTTCCTTGTCCCCGGCCAGTCGGGCGCGGACGCGGCGACGACCGGCGCGGCGCTGCTCACCAACGTCGACGGCGACACCATCCCCGGCACGGCCAACACCTATCTCAACAGCGGTTCGATCGCGGGCACCTCGACCACCAACGCGCTCGATCCGAAGTTCAAGGTGCCGTCGCAATGGCGCGGCACGCTGTCGGTCGATTATGATCCGAACTGGGGCGGCACGTTCGGCGACGGCTGGCATTTCGGCGCGGACTTCCTCTGGTCGGAAGTGCGCAACCAGGTGTTCTTCACCGACCTGCGCGTCACGCCCACCGCGTTGCGCACTCCCGACGGCCGCGTCCGCTACGCCTCGGTCACGACCTTCGGCGACACCAACCAGGACCTGTTCCTGACCAACACCAAGCTCGGGCGCAGCTACATCGGCGTCGCGCGGATCGGCAAGGACTTCGACTTCGGGCTGAGCGCCAACGTCAGCTACGCCTATCAGGACGTGAAGGATCAGGCCCCCGCCACCTCGTCGACCGCATCGTCGAACTACGGCAACGGCGCGTTCCTTGACGCCAACGGCGCAGCCTACGGCATCTCGAACGATCAGGTGAAGCACAACATCAAGTACAACCTGAGCTTCATCCGCGAGTTCTTCGGCGACTATAAGACCAACTTCACCCTGTTCGGCGAGACCCGCATCGGCCGTCCGTACAGCTACACGATGCAGGAGATCTCGACCGCGCGCTCGCCGATCTTCGGCACGACGGGCTCGGCGTCGCGCTATCTGCTCTACGTGCCGACCTCGACGACCGATCCGCTGGTCAGCTACGGCGACACGGTGGTCAACGGCGTGGTGACGCAGTCCGCGGCGCAGACGCAGGCGAACCTGGAGGCGCTGATCAACTCCACCGGATTGAACAAGTACCGGGGCAAGATCGCACCGCGTAACGCGTTCAACTCGAAGTGGTTCACCCGCTTCGACCTGCACATCTCGCAGGAGATCCCGACGTTCGTCGGCGGGAGCCGGATCGAGCTGTTCGCGGATATCGAGAACATCACCAATCTGATCGACAAGGATTGGGGCCAGGTGCGCGAGTACCAGTTCCCCTACACGATCCCGGCGATCCGCGTGCAGTGCCTCCAGAGCGCGGTCGCGAACGGCGTCGCGCCCGGCGCGGCGGCGACGACCAACACGACCCAGGCCTGCGCCCAATATCGCTACACCGCGCCTTCGACCGCGCCGAGCGACACGGTGTACGCGCGTCAGTCACTCTATTCGATCCGGGTCGGCGCGCGCTTCAGCTTCTGATGCCGAAGGCGTCACCCCGGCCCTGAGCCGGGGTCCCGCTTCTTCTTTTGTTAGGTAGAAGGAAGCGGGACCCCGGGTCGAGCCCGGGGGTGACGAAGGAAGGCGCATCGCTTTAAGACTTCAGGGCCGCCGTCCTCTATCGAGGACGGCGGCCCTTTTGCGTGGGAAGCGTTGCCGGTGTAAGCGGCGCGGCGATGGCATCCTACCCGCCCGCCCCGCGCCCGCGCGTGTCCGCCCGGCCGTTCTTCGAGAACAAGAGCCGCGCGTTCTGGACGCTGCAGGCGGTCGGCTGGGCCGGGTACCTGCTGCTGCGCGGGGTGTCGTCGGCGTCGGGCGGCGATTCCTTCGACGTGCTGATCCCGGTGACGATCGAGGCGATCGCGGGCTATTGCCTGACGCTGCTGCTCAGCGTGTTCTACGGCTATTACCGCCGACTGCCGCTGGTGCTCAGCGTCTTCCTGACACTGGCGACGCTCGCGGCGGCGACCTTCGTCTATTCGCTGATTGACGCCTTCACCTTCTCCTTCACCGCGACCGGCGCGCCCGGCATCACCGTCGCGCGGCTGCTGGTCTCGGTCTACATCACCTTCACCGTGCTGTTCGGCTGGTCCGCGCTGTATTTCGGGATCAACTTCTACCTGATCGTCGAGGAGCAGAGCGACCAGATGCGCGCGCTGGAGAGCCAGGCGTCGTCGGCGCAGCTCGCGATGCTGCGCTATCAGCTCAACCCGCATTTCCTGTTCAACACGCTCAATTCCATCTCCACGCTGGTGCTGCTGAAGCAGACCGAGCGCGCCAATGCGATGCTCAGCCGCCTGTCGTCGTTCCTCCGCTACACGCTCGCCAACGAACCGACCGCGCACGTCACGGTGCAGCAGGAGGTCGAGACGCTGAAGCTATATCTGGAGATCGAGAAGATGCGCTTCGAAAGCAGGCTGCGGCCGTCGTTCGACGTCGATCCCCGGGCCGAGCGCGCGCGGCTGCCCTCGCTCCTCCTCCAGCCGCTGGTCGAGAACGCCATCAAATACGCGGTCACCCCGCAAGAGGAAGGCGCCGACATCAGCGTCGTCGTGCGGCTCGCCGGGGAACGGGTGCAGATCGCCGTATCCGACAGCGGCCCGGGGTTGCGCGACGGCCAGATCGGGCAGAGCCTTTCAACGGGCGTGGGGCTCACCAATATACGGGACCGATTGGCGCAGGCCTACGGGCCCGACCACCGGTTCGAAACGCGCTCCACGCCCGCTGGCGGCTTCTCGGTCGAGATCGAGATTCCGTTCCAGCTTGAAGACGTGAATAGGGAAGCCGCATGACCATCCGCACCATCCTCGTCGACGACGAGCCGCTCGCGATCCAGGGACTGGAGCTCCGGCTGCAAGCGCATGAGGACGTCGAGATCATCGACAAATGCCAGAACGGCCGCGAGGCGATCCGTTCGATCAAGACCCACAAGCCCGACCTCGTCTTCCTCGACATCCAGATGCCCGGTTTCGACGGCTTCTCGGTGGTGCAGGGGCTGATGGAGGTCGAGCCGCCGCTGTTCGTCTTCGTCACCGCGTACAGCGACCATGCGCTGCGCGCGTTCGAGGCGCAGGCGGTCGACTATCTGATGAAGCCGGTCGAGGAATCGCGCCTCGCCGACACGCTCGACCGCGTCCGCCAGCGGCTGGTCGAGAAGCGCGGGGTCGAGGAGGTCGACCGGCTGAAGGAAGTCCTCGCCGAAGTCGCGCCCGAGGCCGCCGCCGACATGGCGAGCGAGCGTGAAGGTGGCGGGGGCGACCTCCAGGCGAACCGGTTCGAAAAGCTGATCAACATCAAGGACCGCGGCCAGATCTTCCGCGTCGACGTCGACACGATCGAGCGGATCGACGCGGCCGGCGATTACATGTGCATCTACACCGGTGACAACACGCTGATCCTGCGCGAAACGATGAAGGATCTGGAGAAACGGCTCGACCCGCGCCGGTTCCAGCGCATCCACCGCTCGACGATCGTCAACCTCGATCTGGTCAAGCAGGTGAAGCCGCACACCAACGGCGAATGCTTCCTGGTGCTAAATTCGGGGGCGAGCGTGAAGGTGAGCCGGTCGTACCGCGACGTGGTGGCGCGCTTCGTTCATTAAGCGCCGGTCGGCACCGGCCAACGCCCGTTCCAGCACCGCTCCGGATCGCGAGGGGGAACCAGCGCGACCCGATCGGGCCGGATCGGCGCCGGCAGCCGGGCGACCGCCGCCAGATAGGTCGATTTCTGGGACGCCGGACCCGGCCCCCAAGCGCTGAAGAAGCTGCACAGCGGCGGCGGCGAGCGGGGGAAGAGGATCGCGCGGCGAACCTCGTGCGCGCCCGTCACCGCCCCCAGGCCGAGCACGGCGAGCGCGATCGCCAGCCGCCCTCCCCGCACGGTCGCGACCGCATCCGCGACCATCAGCGCGAGCAGCGCCAAGGGCGCGATCGACGCCCGCATCACGAAATCGGACGCGAACCCCACCTGACCCAGCGGGAGCAGAAGCAGCATCGCCGCGATCGCCGCAAGCGTCGCGCGGCCCAGATTTCGCCGCCGCGCCGCCCAGAACGCGATCAGCAGTAGCGGCGCGGCCTCCAGCGCCTCGAACGCCAGATAGACGTTGGCGCTGAGCGGGGCCGCCTTCGCTCCGACCGCCGCGGCGTCCGCGGACAGGTAGAGCAATGCCGGGATCATCAGGACGCAGGCGAGCGCGGGAAGCGCGGCATCGACGATCCGCACTTGGCCCCTCGCCAGCGCGATCGCGCCTGCGACCGCCGCAAAGGGCAGCACGCCGATCGCGCCCAGCGGCGACCACAGCACGGTCAGGGGAACGAGTGCGAGAAACGGGCCGAGCGGCAGGCCGCGGTCTCTCCACAGCGCAAAGCCGATCGCGCCGATCCACCCGGCAAGCGCGTGTTGCGGCACCCAGAAGATCTGCGTGACGTGCGACGAGAATTGCAGCGGCGACGCCCAGGATTCAAGGTGATCCGCGAGCGGCGCACCCGTCTGGAGCGTCGCGAGCCACGCGCCGACGACGTCCAGTCCGCTGAACGCGATGAACACCGCCAGCGCCGTCGCTCTGCGCCTTGCACCGTCGAACAGCGTCGCGCCGAGCGCGAGAACGATCGTCAGCAGCAGCGCGTTCTGCGCGAGAAGGGCCCAGTCGCCCACGGCCTGACCCCCCGCCTTCATGGCGAGCGCGGGAAGGAGATACATGCCGAGCGGCGCGCGCAGCATCTCGGGCAAGCCGCGCGCGGTATAAGCGTAGGACCAGGGATGGATCGCCATGTCGCGGAGCACCGCGTCCCGCACCCGCCAGTCGAGATTGGCGTGGAACATCCGCCCCTCCCCGCCGAGCAGCAGCAGCGCGAGCGCGACGGCCGCGCAGACCGCGATCGTCCGCACCCCGACACGGTCGCTCATCCCGCGCGCCGTCCAGCCGACGCCCCAGACCAGCCCGCCCGCGAGCAGCGGCCACACGCCCCAGGCGACCGCGTCGGTCCGCCCGACGAACGGCCAGAGCAGCAACACGTCGACCGCGAGCCATGCCGCCAGCGCGGTGAGCAGCCACCGCACCGAAACGCCTGGCGATGTGGAGGCGGGAGCCATGCTCTCGGCACTAGCGCCGAGTGGTTAACGCGCGCTCATCACGATCGCGGGAACCACCGCCCCCTCCCCGCGCTATGCCGCCGAACCGAGCATGAGGAGCGAAACCATGGCCGAGGACCGCGTGACGATCGACCTGAACACCGTGCTGGACGACGCCGACGCGCGGCTCGTCGAGTTCGACGGCGATGCGGGGGGCGAGACCTTCAGCTTCGCGCTCCAATATGACGTGCTTGAGGCGCTGTCGGGCGACACCCCCGACGACGAAGCGGTGCAGCTGTTTCACCGCCACATCGACGAGATCGCCGACTTCGCCGCCACCGCGCTCGCCCGCGATCCCGATCAGGCCGTGGTGACGATCAGCGAGAACGACATGGAGTGAGGGGGCGCGGGGGTGGGCGCATTGGCGAGTTAAGGCCGCCTCGCCTCCCTCCTCCGTCACCCCGGACTTGTTCCGGGGTCCAGCGCCCTGCGGGCGATGCGGATGGAGGCTCCAGCTTCTCGCTAGCGGCGCGCTGGACCCCGGAACAAGTCCGGGGTGACGGTTGGTTGTTTGGCGGGCGGACTGCGCTCATCTCGCCCTCGCAAAACCATGCTGCATCTGCTAACGGCGCGCGCATGCTCACCCTCAACGGCATCACCGTGCGCCTCGGCGGGCGCACGATCCTCGACGGCGCGACCGCTTCGCTGCCCCCCGGCAGCCGCGTCGGGCTGATCGGGCGCAACGGCGCGGGCAAGTCGACGATGGTCCGCGTCATCGCCGGGCTGCTCGAGCCCGACGGCGGCAGCGCGGACATGCCGCGCGGCGCGAAGATCGGCTATATCGCGCAGGAAGCGCCGCACGGCGTCGCGACCCCGTTCGAGACAGTGCTCGCCGCCGACGTCGAGCGCGCGGAACTGATGCACGCGAGCGAGACCGAGCAGGACGCGCACAAGCTCGGCGACATTTACGAGCGGCTGATCGCGATCGACGCCTATACCGCCCCTGCCCGCGCCGCGCAGATCCTGCTCGGGCTCGGCTTCGACGAAGCGATGCAGGGGCAGCCGCTCGACAGCTTCTCGGGCGGGTGGAAGATGCGCGTCGCGCTCGCCGCCCTGCTGTTCTCCGCCCCCGACCTGCTG
>SXHP01000115.1 GCA_005773165.1 Sphingomonadales bacterium
ACGTCGCGCGCGGCGCATTTCGTGTGCGCGCTGGCGCTCGCCTGGCCCGATGGGCATGTCGAGTGGTTCGAGGGGAATTACGAGAGCTATGAGGAGGACAAGCGGCGGCGGATGGGCGACGCGGCGGACCGGCCGACGCGGTTGGCGTACAAGAAGTTGACGCGGTGATCCGGTCGGCGCTCCCGCTTTCGGGCGGGACGTCTGCCGCTAACGCCGACCGGCCCAGCGCAGCGCGTTGGCGATGATCCTACGGTGATTGGCGTCATCGTAGGATTCGGGCGTGTGCCCTAGCGCGGTGTAGAAGACCTGCCCCCGACCGACCTTGCTGATCCAGGCGATTGGATGGACAGCGCCCATGACCTGCCGCGGATCCGGCCGGTAACTGCGCTCGTCAATCGTCGCGATCACGGTCGCGTTCCGGGGGGCTGGGACGCGGTCGAAGGAGTACCATTCGTCGAGCGGCCGCCAGGGCAGCTGAACGCCGCGGACGATCGGATGCTGCGGCTGCGTCAGCGAGACCTCTGCTGGCTGGATGTGGTCCGCGCCGCCCGGGTGACCGATGAAACGGGCACCAATAAGTTGTTGGAGGTAGAAGGGCCAGACGTGTGAAGAGTCTCCCGCGGCATGGAGCGCGACGATCCGGCCTCCACGCTCAATCCATGCCCTGAACGCCGCACGCTGCGCGGGCGTGTAGGCGTCCCCGGTTGAGCTCGCGAGCACGATGATGCGAAAGCGGGCGAGCAGGTCGGGGCGGAAGATCGCGGCATTCTCCGTCGCGACCACGCCCCTGCCTTGCGCTTCGGCTAGGCTGCCGATCACCGCGACTGCGTGCGGAATCTGTTCGACGTGGCGGAAGGCGTTGGTCTTCGAGAAGATCAGCACCCCGTCCCGCATCCGTGGCACGGCGGGCGGCTCGTGGTCCATGCGAGGCGCTGGCCGGTGCGGATCTCCCGCCGGCAGCTGCGCCATAACAGGCGCCGCAAGCAGGAGCAGCCCGGCTGGCCAGCGCATCACCGTACCCGCCGCACGAACACGCGCCCATCCTCGCGCCGTTCGGTCTGGAAGTTCGGGACCGCCTGGATCAGGTCGGACAGGCGCCGGAAGCCGTAGTTGCGCGCGTCGAAGCTGGAGCGGTTGCCGGCGAGCTGACCCATCGCCGAGATGCTGACATAGCCGCGCTCGTCGCGCTTGCCCGCGTCATAGGCGTCGATCAGCAGGTTGAGCAGATCCTCGTCTACCGGCAGCTTGGGCTTGTCGCCGCCGATGGCGGGCGGGAGCGGCATGGCGGCGGCGACCGGGGCGGGGGTCGCCGGGGTCGCCGGGGTTGGCTGAGGCGGCGGCGTCTTGTCGGCGGTCTTCGACTTCGCCGTCGCCCTGGTTGGCGAGATCGGCTTGTCGGTGGGCTCGGGCGCGGGGCGCGGGGAGGCTGCGCGGGTGAGCGCATCGACGTCGAGGAACCGGGTGCACGCCTGCTTGAACGCTTCCGGCGTCTTGGCGCTGCCGAAGCAATAGACGGGATAGCCCTCCTGCCGGATGCGCATGGCGAGCGGCATGAAGTCGCTGTCCGACGACATGATGCCGAACGCCGTCACGCGTCCGCGGAACAGCAGGTCCATCGCATCGATGGTCATCTTCATGTCGGTGGCGTTCTTGCCCTTGGTCAGGTCGAACTGCTGCTGCGGCTCGATGCCGTGCTTCACCGTCATGTCGCGCCAGCCCTTGAGCCCGTCTTTGACCCAATTGCCGTAGGCGCGGCGGACGTTGACGGTGCCGAGCTCGGCGAGCGCGGTCAGCACGGGGTCGATCGCGTGCCATGACGCGTTGTCGGCGTCGATCAGCAGGGCGACGTTGCGGTTCGGGTCTTCCATCGGGGGACCGTCGCCGGTTTGAGGGGGGATTGCAACGGGTCGCCGTCACCCTCACCCTTCCGGCGCTTCGCGCCTCCCTCCCTCTCCCATCGGGAGAGGGAGGGGGCCGCCGCCGCAGGCGGTGGGAATGGTGAGGGTGACGGAAGTTACCTAAGCCCGGCCGCGGCGGTCGCTGTCGTATGCCTGATTGTTCGCGATATCGTCGGCCTTCTCGGGGCGGGTCATCGCGTCCGGATCGTCGATCGCGCGGGTGAGGTCGTTCTGCGAGCCGACGTCGGTCTGCAAGCGGCCGCCGCTGCTCGACGCGACTGCGCCGCCCGCGGGCTCCATGCCCTCGATCAGGTCGGTGTCGTCGTGGTCGCGCGCGGAGGTGGTGCGGGGGTTCTCGGCCATCGGAAATCTCCTTCCCGGCGCAGAACGGGCGAGGCGGCTGCGGCGTTCCTCACCCCGCCGGATAGCTGATCCCGGTCACCTCATATTCGCGCAACCCCGCGGGCAGCTCCACGCGCCGGAGGTCGCCCACCGCCGCGCCGCGCAGCGCCCGCGCGATCGGCGCGTTCCAGCCGACCCGGCCCGCGCCCGCATCCGCCTCGTCGTCGCCGACCAGCGTCAGCACGCGCTCGCGGTCGTCCTCGTCGGCGACCGTCACCGTGGCGCCGAACCAGGCGCGGGTGCGGTCCTCCTGCCGAGACGGATCGACCACCTTGGCGGCCTTCATCCGCTTCGACAGCCAGCCGAGCCGCCGATCGATCTCGCGCAGCCGCTTGCGGCCGTAGATATAGTCGCCGTTCTCCGACCGGTCGCCATTTCCCGCCGCCCAGGCGATCGTCTCGACCAACGCGGGTCGCTCGGTCGCGAACAGCGTGTCGTACTCGGCGCGCAAGGCGGCATAGCCCGCGGGCGTGATGTAGTTCGGACGGTCCACGCGGCGGTCAGCCAGGCCTGGACTTGCCCAGATACCAGCTCAGCCGGGTCGCGCCGCTGCTCTTCGACCGAGCCGGGTGCATCAGGTCGTAGACGACCGCATTCTCCAGCACCCGCTGGACATAATTGCGTGTCTCCGAGAACGGGATCTGCTCGATCCAGTCGACCATGTCGATCGCGCCCGTCCGCGGATCGCCATAAGCGCGGAGCCATTTGTTCACGTTGCCGCCGCCCGCATTATAGGCCGCGATCGCGAGAGGATAGCTGCCGAACCGGTCGTAGGTGCGCTGGAAATAGCTCGATCCCAGCATGATCGACAGGTTTGGGTCCGCAGTGAGCGCCGCCAGATCGTATGTCAGCCCCATCTTTCCCGATTGCTCGCGCGCGGTGCCGGGCATGAGCTGCATCAGCCCGCGCGCGCCGGCCGAGCTCATCGCGGCGCGGTCGAACTGGCTTTCCTGCCGCGCGATGGCATGGATCAGCGTCCAGTTGTTCTCGTATCCCCCGGGGACGGGCACCGTCGGAAAGCCCGCGAGAGAGCGTTCGCTCGATCCATTCTGCGCGGCGGTGCGCCCGACCATCACCGCAAGGTCGGGCCGCGCGATGTCGCGGGAGAGCTGCTCGGCGAGCAGATAGTCGGTGTCGGTCCTGGCGTCGCCGGCGATCTGGCGGACGAACGCGGTCTGATCCTGGCGCTGGCCGATGTTGCCGAGGAAGCGCGCCGCGCGCACGATCTCGCGCGCGTTGAAGGCGGCGCGCTGCTCGGGCGCGATCAGCGGCGGCGGGGCGGGGGCGCGCGCGACCAGCGGCCGCCCGATCCGCTCGGCCGCGAGCTGGCCGTAGAACTGATCGCGATACTCGGCCGCGCGCGCGAGATAGGCGGCCGCCTGCGTCTGCAATCCGGCCTTCTCGGCGGCGCGCCCCGCCCAATAGAATCCCTTGGCGCGCGTCTGCGGCGCAAGGCTGCCGCGGCCATAGCGTTCGAACATCGGCATCGCGTCGGCGGGCCGCCCGAGCTTGTTCAGCGCGGTCTGCCCGGCGAGCCACGCCAGGCTCGTGTAATCGTCGCGTTCGCCATAGGGCTTGGTCGAGACGTCGGTTCCCGCCGGATACGCGTCGTCGATCTGTCGTGCGATGTCGTAGGCGGTCTGCCAGTCGCCGTCCGCCGCCGCGCCGCGCGCGTTGACGAGCAGCACCTCGTACCATTTCTCGGCATGGCCCGGCGGAAAGGTGAGCGTCCGCGTCCGAGCCAGCCAGGTGCGCGCGGTCGGCCCGGCGTTGTTGTTGCGCAGCCAGGTCGCGCGGTCGGCGATGAAGCCTGGATCGCCGGGGTACATCGTCGCGCCGAGCGTCGCGATCTCCGCCGCTCCCGCCGCGTTGGTCCTGAGCGCGAGCCGCGCCGCGAAGACGTCGCGCAGCGCGGGCGACACATAGGCGATCTGCCGTGCCGCCGCCGAGGTCTGACCCGACCAGAGCAGCATGTCCATCCGCGCGTCATGGTCGGCCGGGCCGAGCGCGCCAGGCAGCGACAGGACGAACGCCTCATCCGAGGCGGTCAGCGCGCCGAGCCGCCAAGCGCGCCGCGCCGCCGCAGCCGCCTCCGCAGATGAACCGGTCGCCAGCAGCGCGCGCGCCTGATTGACCGCGCCGATCGCCGACTGCGGCGGCAAGCGGCGGAAGAAGGCGGCGACGCGCGCAGGGTCGCCCTGCGCCGCCGCACGCTCAGCCGAGCGGCGCGTCGCGGTCTCGCCCGGCCAGCCGGGATGCGCGAGAAGAAAGGAGGCGTAGGTATCGAACGGCAGCGCGTCCGTCTGGCGCACCGCGGTCCATTGCGCGATCGCAGAAGCGATCGCCGCGTCGCTGGCGGGAGGGATGGCGGCTTGCGGCGCCAAGTTCCGCATCTGCGTGCGATAGCGATCGAGCTGATCCTGCCCGCCCGCCGGGAGCGCGACCACCGCCATCGTCGACAGCGCCGCTGCCTTCAAACCCAACCATGCCATGCTGGACACGATACGCATCGAACCCGTATCTGTCCTGAACAAAGTGGCGCAGCTCATCGCGTCCGAGGACATTTTCGCCCATGTTTTCAGGCTCCATCCCGGCGCTGGTCACGCCGTTCGCCGAAGTTGTCAGTGGAGGTGGGGGCGACCACGTCGGCGGCGCGTTCGACGAGGCCGCGTTTCGCGCGCTGGTCGATTGGCAGATCGAGGAGGGATCGAGCGCGCTCGTCGCGTGCGGCACGACCGGCGAGGCGGCGACCATGCCCAAGGACGAGCATTTCCTCGTCGTCCGCACCTGCGTCGACCAGACCAAGGGCCGCGTGCCGGTGATCGCAGGGGCGGGATCGAACGACACCGCGGTCGCGGTCGACAACCTCAAGGCGGCCGCCGACGCGGGCGCAGCCGCTGCGCTGATGGTGCCGCCTTATTACAATCGCCCGAGCCAGGAGGGCGTGTACCGCCACTTCGCCCTGCTCGCCGAACGATCGCCGCTGCCGATCGTCCTCTACAATGTCCCCGGCCGAACCGTGACCGACATCCAGCCCGCGACGCTGATCCGCATCGTCACGGCGTTCCCCGAGGTGTTCGTCGGGGTGAAGGACGCGAGCGGCGCTTTGCCGCGCGTGTCGCAGCACCGGGCAGGCGTCGGCCCGGATTTCGCCCAGCTCTCCGGCAACGACGATCTCGCGCGGGCTTTCAACGCGATGGGGGGCGTGGGCTGCATGGCGGTGACCGCCAACGTCGCGCCGCGGCTCTGCGCCGAGTTCCAGGCGGCATGTGCGACCGGAGACACGGCCCGTGCGTTGGCGCTGCATGACAGGCTCTATCCCTTGCACGATGCGATGTTCGCCGACGCCTCGCCCGGCCCCGTCAAATACGCGATGGCGCGGGTTCGCGCCGGCTTCCCGGAAGGGCTGCGCATGCCGATGACGTGGCCTGGCGAAGCCGCACGCGCGGCGGTCGACGCCGCTCTTGCTCACGCGGAGCTGCTGTGAACCTCGCCGACCTCGACCGCATCCGCGACGAGTGCCGCGCGCTGGTCACCAAGCGCGCGCTCGTCTCGGCGGGCACCGCGGTCGTGCCGATCCCCGGCGTCGACCTGATCGCCGACGTCGGCATACTCACGAAGCTGCTGCCCGAGATCAGCGCCAAGTTCGGCCTTGATCACGATCAGGTCGAGAAGATGGACCCGCGCCGCGCCGAGCAGGTCCTGGTCGTCGCGACCAGCCTGGGCAACACCGCGATCGGCCGCGCCGTCACCAAGCGCGTGGTCGCCGCGATCCTCCGCCGCGTCGGCGTCCGCCTCGTCGGCAAGCAGGCGGCCAAGTTCGTGCCGTTCCTGGGCCAGGCGGTCGCCGCCTCGATCAGCTTCGGCGCGATGAAGCTCGCGGGCGACCGCCACATCGACGACTGCTACGAGACGGCGAGGCGCACGCTGCCCCCGCAACCCGAGATCGCCACGGACTGACGCGGCGGGGCTTCCGCGCGCGGGCGCGACCGCCTACATCGCGCCCACATGGCCCGCCCCAAACCCGCAACCTTCGACAAGAAGAAGATCGTCGCCGAGAACCGCCGCGCGCGGTTTGAGTACAGCATCGACACCGTGTACGAGGCGGGCATCGCGCGGACGGGCACCGAGGTGAAGAGCCTGCGTTCGGGCACCGGCTCGATCGCGGAAAGCTATGCCGAGGTGAAGGACAGCCAGGTGTGGCTGGTCAATTCGAACGTCCCCGAATTCAGCCACGGCAACCGCTTCAATCCCGAGCCCAAGCGGCCGCGTAAACTCCTCCTTCACGAGCGAGAGATCAACAAGCTGCATGGGGCGGTGGCGCGCGAGGGCATGACGCTTGTCCCGCTGTCGGTGTATTTCAACGCGCAGGGACGCGCCAAGGTGGAGCTCGCGTTGGCGAAGGGGCGCAAGGATCACGACAAGCGCGAGGCGATCAAGGAGCGCGAGTGGAAGCGCGACGCCGCGCGGATCATGCGCGACCGCGGTTGATGGCCTCCGTTCCGCCGACCATCTGGCAGCGCGCGGTCGCCTGGGGGCACCGCAACATGCCGACCCGCGAGGGATTGGAGCGCAACCGCTTCATCCGGCCGGTGTCCCATCGTGTCCTCCATCCTTCGCTGTGGCGCGCCAACCGCCGTTCGGTCCCGCGCGGCGTGGCGCTCGGCATGGTGACGGGCATCCTGTTCCCGGTGGCGCAGATCTTCTTTTCCGCGCTGCTCGCCTTTCCGCTGCGCGCGAACATTCCCGCGGCCGCGCTGACGACATTCGTCACCAATCCGTTCACCACGCCGCCGCTGTGGGTCGCCGCGTATTTCGTCGGCGATTGGATGCTGCACGCCGATTCCAAGCTCCCGGGCAGCCCCGTGGCGGATGCGGCGCAGCGCATCGGGTGGCTGCCGTGGCTGATGGACAAGGGCGCGGCGACCGGCCTGGGACTGCTGGTCCTGACCGCGCTGCTGGCGGGGCTCGGCTATGCGGCGTCCGCGCTCGGGTGGCGGCTGTGGATCGCGCGCAAATGGGCTAATCGTCACAACCGAAACCGGAATTGACGAACCGTTTTAGGTAGCTAGAACACGCGGCATCTCGACTCCATTCAAGGATCCTCGATGCGCAAGACCGTTCTCGCCGCCGTGCTGATGGCAGGCGTCGCTTCTACCGCCATCTACGCTCAATCCACGTCCCCGACCGCTCCCGCCGCCGCGGCGACGGCTCCGAAGCTCGGCGCCTTCGGGGTCGAGACCGCGAACATGGACAAGACGGTCGCCCCGGGCGACGACTTCTACAAGTTCGTCAACGGCACCTGGCAGGCGAAGACCGAGATTCCGGCGGACAAGGCGAGCTGGGGCGGGTTCGGCATCCTGCGCGACCTGTCCGACCAGCGCACCCGTGCGGTGATCGAGGATGCCGCCAAGGCGCAGAACGCAGCCGGCAGCGCGGGCGAGAAGATCGGCGTAACCTACGCCAGCTTCATGGACGAGGCGGCGATCGAGCGCGCGGGCGCCGCGCCGCTCAAGCCCTATCTCGCCAAGATCGCCGCGATCCAGACTCCGGCGCAGCTCGCGGCCGCCTTCGGTCAGGCGACGCGATCGGGGATGGACGTGCCGATCGGCGTCGGCGTCCAGCAGGACCTGAAGGACAACACCGTTTACGCGATCTACGCGGGCCAGGGCGGTCTGGGGATGCCCGACCGCGACTATTATTTGAAGGACGACAATCCCAAGTTCGTCGAGACCCGTGCGAAATACGTCGCGCACATCGCCACCATGCTGCGCCTCGCAGGCCAGCCCGATCCGCAGGGCGCGGCGCAGCGCATCTACGATCTGGAGAAGCAGATCGCGGGCGTCCATTGGGAGCGCGCCAAGCTCCGCCAAGTCGAGCTCGCCTATAACCCGGTCGCGACCGCGGACCTGAACAAGCAGATGCCCGGCTTCGACTGGCCCGCGATGCTCGCGGCGCAGGGCGTCGCCAACACCCCGCGCGTGATCGTCACCCAGCCGTCGGCGCTTCAGGGAACCGCCAAAATCGTCGCGGCGACGCCGATGTCGACCTGGCGCGAGTATCTGGCCTTCCACACGATCTCGTCCAAGGCGCCGCTGCTCTCCAAGGCGTTCGTCGACGAGAATTTCGCGTTCAAGGGCACGACGCTGTCGGGCACCCCGCAGCTTAAGGAGCGGTGGAAGCGCGGCGTCGACCTGGTCAACGGGTCGATGGGCGAGGCGGTCGGCCAGATCTATGTCCAGCGTTACTTTCCGCCCGAATCGAAGGCGAAGATGGACGCGCTGGTCAAGAACCTGGTCGCGGCGATGGACGTTCGCCTGTCCAAGCTCGAGTGGATGGCGCCCGAAACCAAGGTCAAGGCGCGCGCCAAGCTCGCCGCCTTCACGCCCAAGATCGGCTATCCTGACAAGTTCCGTGATTACACCACGCTGCGGGTCGTCCGCGGCGACGTGCTCGGCAACGCCGACCGGGTCGCGGAGTTCGAGTACCAGCGCCAGCTCGACAAGATCGGCAAGCCCGTCGACCGCTCCGAATGGTTCATGACCCCGCAGACGGTCAACGCCTACGCCAACCCGCTGATGAACGAGATCAGATCGGA
>SXHP01000116.1 GCA_005773165.1 Sphingomonadales bacterium
CAGCGCGACCACGGCGAACAGAATCTGAAGATCATCGGCTGCATCAACGCCTGCGGCCATCATAACGCAGGCCACATCGGCATCCTCGGCGTCGACCGGAAGGGCGTCGAGAACTACCAACTCTCACTCGGCGGATCGGGCGCCGACGACGTCAGCCTCGCGCGGATCACCGGCCCCGGCTTTTCCGAGGACGGCGTCGTCGATGCGATCGAGCGCGTCACTGACCGCTATCTCCAGGTCCGCGATCCCGGCGAACGCTTCCTCGACACCTACCGCCGCGTCGGCTTCGACACCTTCAAGGAAGCGATCTATGGGTGATCCTGACCAGGGCGATGTCGGCGGCGAGCCCTTGCTCCGCTTCCGCGACGACGCGGCGCACGACGAACCCGCGATCACCCTCGACGCGTTCCTCGCTGGGCAGACCAACGCCAACGCCGTCCGCCTAGAAGCGGGCGACGACGCGCGCGCGCTGCTCCCCCACCTCGATCAGCTCGCGCTGATCGAGGTCAGCTTCCCAAGCTACCGCGACGGCCGCGGCTATTCGGCGGCGGCGATCCTGCGCGAGGGCGGCTATGCCGGCGAGCTTCGCGCGGCGGGCGACGTCCTCGTCGATCAGCTCCCGCTGATGCGCCGCTGCGGCTTCGACAGCTTCGCGCCCGAAGCGGAGATCGACGCCGAGACGCTGAAGCGCAGCCTCGCGCGCTACCCCTTCAACTACCAGGCCGCGACCGACGGCGCCGCGCCGGTATGGAAGCGCCGCCATGGGTGAACCCGCGCGCACGCTCGACACGATCGACCTCGGCCGCATCTTCACCGCCGACGACGCCGCCGCCTTTGAAGCGCGCTTCGCGGGCGTCGGCGCGCCGGAAATGCTGGCGACGCTGATCCCCGAACTCTCGCCTCGCCTAGCCGCGGTCTCCTCCTTCGGCGCGGAATCCGCAGTCCTCCTCCACATGGTCGCGCAGGTGAACCGCGACGTTCCCGTCATCTTCACCAACACCCAGAAGATATTCGGCGAAACCCTCGCCTACCGCGACGAGCTGTCCGAGCGCCTCGGCTTGACCGACCTGCGCGTCTACCGTCCCGACCCGCGCCTGCTCGCCGCCAGGGACGCGACGGGCCTGCGCTGGTCCTACGACCCAGACGGCTGCTGCGACCTGCGCAAGGTCGAACCGCTCCGCCGCGCGCTCGCCCCCTTCGACGCCTGGATCAGCGGCCGCAAGGGCTTTCAAGCGGGCACCCGCGCCGCGCTCCCCCGCTTCGAGGCCGACGAGGGCCGCCTGAAGATCAACCCCCTCGCCGATTGGGACCGCGCGCGCCTCACCGCCTGGTTCGACGAACACGACCTCCCTCGCCACCCGCTCGAGGCGCAAGACTATCCCTCGATCGGCTGCGCCCCCTGCACCTCGAAAGTGCAGCCCGGCGAGGACCCGCGCGCTGGTCGCTGGCGCGGCTGGGACAAGGTCGAATGCGGCATCCACCTGGCGACGAAGCCTGGCGAAGACCCGGTGTTCTGATCTCACGAGCCGCCGAAGCTTTACAACAACACCGGAGCGGCTTGACGCGGCACGCCCTAACCCGCCAACTTGCGCGACGGGGGTAGCGGCATGACGATCGGCGGATTGCGCAAGGTGATCATCTGGGCGATGCTTGCGCTCACCGGATCGACCATGCTGTTCTTCGTTCTCGCGCCGGCTCTCGATTACCCGCTCGAGCCCGATCAAGGCTGGGCGATCGCGCAGGTCAGCGTGCCTGTGTTCGTTGGCTATCTCGGCACCGCGACGCAGTTCGCGCTCCTGCCCGAACGTGCGGCCGACAAGGAGCCGCGCCCGATGCTGGCGATGGTGGTTCTCGGATCGTTGGCGATCTACGCCGTCGGCGCAGTCACAATCCTGTTCGCCTTCTGGCTCACAAATCGGGTAGCCGCGCCGATCGACACCGGAATGTCGACCAAGACCTTGTCCACGGTGCTCACCAGCTTGTTGGGCGTGCTCACCGTGGTCGGCAACATCGCGGTGGCGCAGATGTTCAAGCGCCAGGACGATCGGCCGTGACGGCGGGACCTCTCGCCGCCCTGCTGCTCGCCTGGGTCGCCGCGCCCGCAGCCGCTCAGGCGCTGACCCCCCTGGAGGGCACGCTGAGCGTGCCCGCCGACGAGATCGTCGCAATCGATCGCACCGAGGAGCAGGTCTTTCGAGACGGCATCGTCCGTGCCGATCTGCTGAAGCGCGAAGGACGACAGTTCCCCGCTTTCCGCGCCCTGTACGACGCTGTCCCGACGGACGGCCCGGAAGATGCGCTCTGGCACGGGCTTGCGCAGTCGCCGTGCGCGGAAGGGACGGGCGGGACCTGCCTGTTCCAGTGGAACGATCTCTCGGTTCCGCTCGATCCTGCCCCGGTTTCATCGAACGCGCTCTCCGATGCGCTCGACCGCTGGCCCCATCGCGAAGATCCGAACTGGATGACGAGCGTCCGCTACGGCTGGAATCGGGTGACCGACGGCGAGCGGACCGCCGTGATGCAGTGGTTCCATCAGGCGCGGGACGGGTCGACCATCGCGTGCGACGAGGATGAATGCCGCCGTCTCTTCGGCGTCTCCACGGAGACCGACGCCGCAGCCGCGCAGGCCGTCGCAGGGCGGATGCGCTGGTGGGCGACGCGGGAAGGCCTGCCCACGGCCTCGCGTCCCCTGCTGGTCGCCTGCGTGCTTCCTCGCGCCGGAGCGAACTTCGGCCCGCCCGAAGACTGCGCCGCCGTGCTTGCCGAGGTCAACGGCGAGCTGCACGCCCTCAGCGTGCTTGCGCGCTACAGCGGCCCGCCGCCGCCGTCGCCGCCCCCGTCCCCTCCACCGCCGCCGCCCCCGCCGGTGTCGCCACCGCCGGCGCCTTTCCTCCGCGTTGCGATCGGCGCGCAGCCGGTCGTCTGGCTCGCCAAGCAGATCGAGCAGGCGCTGATCAAGCCGCAGCTGACCTTTCAGGCGGTGGCGAGCAAACCGACCAGCGTTCAGGTCTCCTCGCCGGGCTTTCGCGCGTCAGTCGTTTATGGCATGCAGAAGAAGGAATGGGCGTCGTTCGTTGTAAAGATCAGTCCCAGTCCGATGGGATGGCTGCTGACGATCGATGCCGACAAGCTTCGGCTTACTAGGCAGAACAGCTCGGCCGACCTTCGCTGGGCAAGCGAAGCGGAACGCGCCGCGTACCAACAGGCCGTGCGCACCGCGATCCGCTCGCACCTTGCCGCCACCTGCGCACAGCAGTCGGTCTCTTGCGACATGAGCTGAGCCGCCTGGGCGGCCACCGCAAACACGCGGATCGCCTCTCCTTAGCCTCTCCTTCCGGCGTTCAGTCCGCCTCGCGTTACCGCTTGCCGCTCCGCTCGGGCGTCCGCAGCTTCTCCAGGTTCAGCTGGTCGCGCAGCACATAGGCGCGGACTTCCAGTTCGCGCTCTTCGGAAAGCGACAAGCCGTCCCGGGCGTAGCGGCTCGCCATGGCGCCGATCCCGCCCGCCTTGCGCTTCAGCGCCCGCGCCTGCTTGCGTGACAACGCGCCGGTCTCTCGCGCCCGATCGACCTGCCGGCTGATGTCGCGCGCCTCACGCCAGGTCTCCGGTCGCGGACCCCGGCTGTCCTCCGGCGGCGGGTCCACCGTCCGGTTTTCAGGCAGCGGCCCCGCGACGATCTGCGCCTGCGCTGCGGTTCCGGTCAGCAACAGGGCGATCAGGACGGACGCGCGCATCGGCAGCTCCTGCGAGAGACGGGCTGAAGTGTCGGACGGCGAAGCTGAACCCCGGCCGAACCGCCCCGCTCAATACCCGGCGTAGTCGGAGAATCGCGTGATCGTCGGATCGAACTTCATCCGCACCTTGCCCGTCGCGCCGTGGCGCTGCTTGGCGACGATCAGCTCGGCCAGCCCGTAGCAGCGCTCCATGTCGACCATCCAGGCGGCATGGTCCTCGAACACCTTGGCGCTGTCGCCCTCGACCGGGCGCTTGGGCTCCTTGGCCGCGACGTAGTAATCCTCGCGATAGACGAACCAGACCATGTCGGCGTCCTGCTCGATCGATCCCGATTCGCGCAGGTCGGACAGCATCGGCGTCTTGTCCTCGCGCTGCTCGACCGCGCGGCTCAGCTGCGACAGCGCCAGCACCGGCACGTTCAGGTCCTTGGCCATCGTTTTCAGGCCGCGGCTGATCTCCGAAATCTCCTGGACGCGGTTGCCGTCCTTGTTCTTGCCGCCGCTGGTCAGCAGCTGGAGGTAATCGACGACGACCAGCCCGATCTGGTTATTGTGCCGGCGTTGCAGCCGCCGCACGCGGGTATGCAGCGCGCCGATGCTGAGCCCGCCGGTATCGTCGATGAACAGCGGCAGATTCTCCAGCTCCGCCGCCGCCGCCGCCAGCTGCCCGAACTCGGCGCGGCTGATCTTGCCCATGCGCAAGGACTCGGAGCTGATCCCCGATTGCTCCGCCAGGATACGCGTCGCGAGCTGATCCGCGCTCATTTCGAGGGAGAAGAACGCGACCTTCGCCCCTACCGAATCGGCGGGCGCGATCCCGTCCGCCATGTCGCGCATCCACCGCCGCGCCGCGGTGAACGCGAGGTTGGTGGCGAGCGACTTCTTGCCCATGCCGGGCCGCCCGG
>SXHP01000117.1 GCA_005773165.1 Sphingomonadales bacterium
CCTTCGACCCCGTCCTCCACGACGTCTGCCTGCAAAACCTGCCCGTCGTTTTCGCCATGGACCGCGCCGGCCTCTCCCCCAACGACGGCCCCACCCACCACGGCCTCTTCGACATCGGCTACCTCCGCCTCATCCCCGGTAGATCGCGGTGCAGGCGTCGCTGACCGGCCACCTCGTCCTCTCGACCGTCCACACCAACGACGCGATCGGCGCGATCACCCGCATGCGCGACATGAAGGTCGAGCCCTTCCTGCTCGCCTCGACGCTGCGCGCGGTGATCGCTCAGCGGCTCGTCCGGCGGCTGTGCCCGGCGTGCCGCAAGCCGGCTCGGGCGGAGGGCACCGTCGCCACGCTGCTCGGGATCGATCCGCAAACGACCGTCTACGAGGCCGCGGGGTGCGCGGAGTGTAGCGGATCGGGGTTCAAGGGGCGGATCGGCGTGTTCGAGGCGGTGCGCGTGGACGACGTCATCCGCCGGGCGATCAACGAAGGCGCGGACGAGGACACGATCGCGGCGCATGCTTTCGCGAGAGCGCCGACGCTGGCGACCGCCGCGCGGGGGCTTGTGGAGCAGGGGGTAACGACCGCGGAGGAAGCGGTGCGGGTGTCCCGGCGTGATGCTGCGGATGTGAGCGGTGTGTAGTCACCCTCACCCTTCGACGCTGCGCGTCTCTCCCTCTCCCGTTGGGAGAGGGAAGGGGCTCGACGCCGTCGGCGGTGGAAAGGGTGAGGGTGACCCGCTCCATGCCTGACTTCGACTATATCGCGATCGACACTCGCGGCGCGGAACGCCGAGGCCACGTCGCCGCGGACACCGCCGACGCCGCGCGCGTCGCGCTCGATGCGCGGAAACTTTACGTCGTTCGGCTCGATCCCGGCGCGCCGCCTGTTCCCGAGGCGCGCCCGCTGTTCGGGCTGTCGATCGGCACGCCCAAGATGTCGGGCAAGCAGCTCACCCTGTTCACCCGCCAGCTCGCCACCCTCAACCGCGTCTCGCCGCTGGAGGAATCGCTTCGCACGATCACCAAGCAGACCGAGCAGGAGAGCGTCCGCGGGATCGTGTCGCAGGTCCACGCGGGCGTTGTCGAAGGCCGCCGTCTCGCCGACGCGATGGCGCGCGCGCCCAAGAGCTTTCCGCCGCTCTACCGCGCGATGGTCGCCGCGGGCGAGAGCTCGGGCACGCTGCCGACCATCCTCGACCGCCTCGCCGCGCTTTTGGAACGTCAGGCGGAGATACGCGGCAAGCTGTTGACCGCATTGGCCTATCCCACGATCCTGGCGCTGGTCGCATTAGGCGTCGTCGCCGCGCTGATGATGTTCGTCGTGCCGCAGGTGGTCGAGCAGTTCGACACCGTCGGGCAGGAGCTGCCGCTGCTCACCCGGATCGTCATCGCGGTGTCCGACCTGCTCGTCGGCTGGTGGTGGCTGGGGCTGCTCGGTCTCGTCCTGGCCTCGCTGGTCGCGTGGCGCGCGCTCAAGGACCCGGGCATTCGGCTTGCGTTCGACACGGGGCTGCTGCGTCTGCCGCTGCTCGGCCGCCTGCTCCGCGATCTCCACGCCGCCCGTATGGCGCGCACGCTGGGCACGATGGTCGCGAGCCGGCTGCCGCTGCTCGAAGGCCTGACGCTGACCGCGGGCACGATCCACAACCGTCGGCTCCGCGTCGCGTCCGACAGCCTGGTCGATGCGATCCGCGGCGGCGGGAGCCTGTCGGCGGCGATGCGGCGCACCGGCGTATTTCCGCCGCTGCTGACCTATCTCGCCGCGTCGGGCGAAGCGGCGGGACGCCTCGACGAGATGCTGGAGCGCGCCGCCGACTATCTGGAGCGCGAGTTCGACCGGTTCACCGCGACCGCGTTGTCGCTGCTCGAACCCGCGATCATCGTTCTGATGGGCGGCATCGTCGCCACGATCGTGCTATCCATCCTGCTCCCCATCCTCCAGCTCAACACGCTGGCGGGTCAATGATATGAGGACCCCGATGCCCCCAGCCCGTCATGCCAGCGAAGGCTGGCATCTCCCCGAGGCGAAAGACCCCGGCCTACGCCGGGGTGACGAGAAGAGGCGGAATGGCTTCACGCTTGTCGAGCTGATGGTCGTCGTGGTCATCATCGGCCTGCTCGCCACCATTGTCGCGATCAACGTCATCCCGTCGGGCGACACCGCACGAGTCGAGAAGGCGAAGGCGGACATCTCGACGATCGAGAATGGGCTCGAGCTCTATCGCCTGCAGATGAGCACCTATCCGACGACGTCGCAGGGTCTTCAGGCGCTGGTCGCCGCGCCCGCTGGGGCGGACGCATCGCGCTACCAGCGCGGCGGGTACGTCAAGAAGCTGCCGGAAGACCCGTGGGGCCGCGCGTACCTCTACGCCTCGCCCGGGCAGCACGGCGAGGCCGACGTGTGGAGTTACGGCGCCGACGGCAAGGAAGGCGGTGAGGGGATCGATGCCGACATCGGAAGCTGGCAGTAAGCAGGCTGGCTTCACGCTGGTCGAGCTGATGGTCGTGGTGACCGTGATCGCGCTCGCCTCCGCCGTCGCGGTGCTCGCGATCCCGGCCAACCGCGGCGCGCGTGAAGAAGCGGCGCGGTTTGCGGTCCGCGCCCGCGCCGCGCACGATCTCGCGATCGTCGCCGGACGACCGACCGCTGTGTGGGTGACGGGCGCTGGATATGGCTTCGACCAGCGGGTGGACGGCGGCTGGACCCCGCTCGCCGACAAGCCGCTGCGCGTCGAGCGCTGGGACGAGCGCACCCGCGTGTCGACCGGCACGGCGGGGCGGCTGCGCGTGACCTTCGACACCACCGGAATGGCCGACCGCGCCGCCGAGCTCCGCCTGACCCACGGCGACGATGCGGCGAGCGTCGTGATCGGCGCGGACGGCGGCGTCGCCGTGCGATGAAGCGGGACGGCTTCACCCTCATCGAGATCATGGTCGCGCTGGCGGTGTTCAGCCTCGCGGCGATGGCGCTTATGCGGCTGCAAGGCGCGACGATCCGCGGCGCGGCGACGCTAGATGCGACATTGGCCGCGCAGATGGTCGCGCGGACGGTCGCCGCCGAGGCGGTGAGCGAGGCGCAGCCTCCGGTGACCGGCCGCTCCGACGGGCGCAGCGCCAACGGCGGGCGCGACTGGAGCTGGACGCGCGTCGTGTCGAGCACCGGCGACGCGCGCATCGTCCGCATCGACGTCACGGTTGCCGACCGCAGCGGCCAGGTGCTCGCGCGCACGACGATGGTCCGTCCGGCGAGCGCGCCATGACCCGCGCCGAACACGGCTTCACGCCGCCTGTGAGGCGTTCCGCCGAACACGGCTTCACGCTTGTCGAGGTCATGGTCGCGCTGCTGATCTTCGGCATGATCGCGGCGGCCGGAGTCGGCATTCTGTCGTTCAGCGTCCGGGCGCAGGCGGTGACCGGCGCGAAGCTGGACGATGCGGCGGCGCTGGGGCGGACGATGTCGATCCTGTCCGCCGACCTCGCCCAGGCGGTCAACCGCCCCGCACGCGACGAGGGCGGCACGGTGCGCCCGGGGTTCGTGGGTGAGGGCGCGACCCTGGCGCTGGTCCGGCTCGGCTGGAGCAACGTCGACGCCGCGCCGCGCTCCACCGCGCAGAAGGTGGCGTGGCGAGTCGCGAACGGCGCGCTGGAGCGTATCGCCTATCCCATGCCCGACGGCGCCGCGCCGCTGCCCCCCGCCGCGCTGCTCACCCGGGTTCGCGAGGCGCGGCTCCGCTATCGCTTCAAAGGCGCATGGAGCGACCGCTGGGACGGAGCGCAGGGCGTGCCGCTCCCCGACGCGGCCGAGCTGACGATCGTTCGCGCCGACGGCACCTTGTGGCGCAGCCTTTTCCTGGTCGGGACCGGCTACACGGGCGCGACCCGTGGCTGAGCGCAAGTTCAGGGATGAACGGGGCGCGGCGCTGCTCACCGTGCTGCTGCTCGTCGCGATCGTCGCGGTGATCGCGGCCGGGGCGCTGGAGAAACTCCGCCTCTCGACCCGAATCGCGGGCAATGCGGGGACGACCGAGCAGCTTCGCGGCTACGCCCTTGCGGCGGAAGCGCTGGCGCTGTCCCGCATTGAAGCGCTGCAGAGCGCAAGCGCGACCCGCACGACGTTGGCCAGCGACTGGAGCGGGCGGCCGTTCTCGCTGCCGCTCCCCGGCGGCGGCGTCGCGACTGCGCGGGTCGTGGACGGCGGCAATTGCTTCAACCTCAACGGGCTCGTCACGCAGGTCAGCCCCGGCGTTTATCAAAGCGCCGCGCTGCAACGACTGGTGTTCACCCGGCTGATGCGCCTCACCGGCACCCCGCCGCAGGTCGCCGATCAGGTGGCCGCCGCCGCCGCGGACTGGATCGACACCGATCAGGACAGCCAGGCGTCGGGCGCAGAGGACCAGACGTATTTGTCGCGCGACCCGTCGTATCGCACCGCCGGCACGCTGATGGTCGACCCGAGCGAATTGCGCGCGCTGAATGGAGTGACGCCGGAGGTCTATGCGGCGCTGCGGCCGTGGGTGTGCACGCTGCCGGTCGCGCAGCCCGCCGCGATCAACGTCAACACGCTCGCGCCGGAGCAGGCTCCGCTGCTCTCGATGCTGCTCGCCGACACGCTGCCGGTGGAGACCGCCCGGCGCGTGCTGCTTTCGCGCCCTGCGCAGGAGTTTTCGAGCACGACCGCCTTCTGGACCCAGCCCGCGCTCGCTTCGCTCCAGGTCGGCGACACGTCGCAGACCGCGGTCAAGTCCGCCTGGTTCGCGCTGTCGGTCGACGTTCGCCTCGGCTCGGCGAGCCTTGAGGAACATGCGCTTATCGACGCGACGAGGCTTCCGCCGAGGCTTGCGACGCGGCAATGGGGTGAGCGATCGTGACCACCCTCCTGTTCCTGCCCGCCGGTGACGCCGGATACCGCTGGTGGCGGATCGCCGACGCGCGCGTGATGGCGGAAGGGGAGGGCGTGCCCGAAACCGACGAGCCCATCGTCGCCGTCGCGCCCGCCGACGCGGTCGCGCTGCACTGGGCCGAGCTGCCGTCGCGATCGCCGGCGCAGGCGACCGCCGCGGCGCGCATCCTCGCCGCCGAAGCGAGCGCGGCCGCCGCCGCCGACCTCCACGTCGCGATCGGCGACGAAGGCGACGGCGAGCGTCCGATCGCGGTGGTCGGCAACGACACGATGATGCAGTGGCTGGCGAGCCTCGCCGCCGCGGGGGTCGACCCCGTCGCAGTGGTTCCCGCGCCGATGCTCTTACCCCGACCCGACCATGGCTTCGCACGCGGCGAGATCGGCGGCCAAGCGCTGGTCCGCGGCCGCGCGACCGGCTTCGCGGACGAAGCGCGGCTGACCGAGCTGGTCACGGGCGGCGAGGCGCCCGCGACGCTCGACCGCGATGCGATCGAGGCGGCAGTGGTCGCTGCGGTCGATTCGCCCCCGCTCGACCTGCGGCAGGGACCTTTCGCGCGGAGGCGGCGGCGCGCGATCGATTGGGCGCTGGTGAGGCGGTTGGCGGTGCTCGGGCTCGCGATCCTGGCGGTGACGCTGGCGATCGACCTTGTCCGCATCGGCAAGTACAGTTTCGCCGCCGATGCGCTCGACGCGCGCGCCGACGCGCTCGCGCGCACTGGGCTGCCGCGCGGCGAGACGGTGACCGATTCCGACCGCCAGCTCGACGAGCGATTGTCGCGGGTGCGCGGGCCGGGGCTCGGCTACAGCGCCACTGTCGCGGCGGTCTATGACGCGATCCGGGCGGTTCCGGGCGCCGAGCTGACCGCGCTCGACTTCCAGCCGACGGGCGACCTCAGGCTGGGGATCGCCTGCGAGCGCGAGGCGTTGGCGACCGACCTCAAGCGCGCGATGGAGGCGAGGGGGCTCAGCGTGCGCGCGGGCGTGTTTCAGTCGGTGGGCGGCAGGGTGACCGGCGAACTGACGGTGACCGCGCCATGACGGCTCTGCGCGCCTGGTTCGCTGCGCGGAGTCTGCGCGAGCGGCGTCTGCTCCTCGTCGCGGCGGCGCTGGCGGTTGTGACGGTGATCTGGGGCGGAGTCGTGCTGCCCGTGCGCGACGCGCTGTCGAGCACCCGCGAGCGTCACGCGGGGGCGGTCGACCGGCTCGGTGCGACGATCGCGCGGGTGGACTTGCTGAAGCGCGTCGGTCGACGTCCGGCGCTGAGCGGCGACCTGATCGCACTCGTCCGCGCCGAAGCCGACGAGGCGGGTTTCGCGCTGGCGACGATCGATGCGGAGGGTTCGGACCGGGTGCGCGCGACGATCCAGTCCGCTCGCCCGGGGGCGCTTGCGGGGTGGCTGGCCAAGCTGGAGGCGCGCGGCGTGCTGGTCGAGGCGGCGACCTTGACCGATCACGGCGACCGGACCGTCGGCGCGGTTCTGGTCCTGAAGGCGCGCGCGGCATGAGGCGCATCCGGCTGACCACGGCGAGACCCGCGCTGTTCGGCGCATTGCTGTTCGCGGCGCTGCTGGCGTTCCTGCCGCTGCGGCTGGTGCTCGGCATGGCGGGCGTCGGCGATGCGGGGCTCGTGGCGCGCGCGGCGGAGGGGAGCGTCTGGGCGGGCAAGCTCCGCGACGTGCGGCTGGGGGACGTCGCGCTCGGCGACCTGGACGCGCATCTCTCGCCCTGGCCGTTGCTGCTCGGGCGGGCGCGGATCGAGCTCGACTCGGAGGTCGACACGCCCGCGCGGGCGATCCACGGAGCGCTGGGGGTAAGCCGCACGGGAGTGCGGGCGGACGATGTCGATGCGACGATCGCGCCCGGCCGTCTGCTCGCGCCGCTGCCGGTGACGGGACTCGTGCTGGAGGCGCTGAGCGTCCGCTTCGAGAACGGCGGGTGCGTGGCGGCGGAGGGCCGCGTGCGGGCGACGCTGGCGGGCGACATCGCTGGCGTGGCGCTGCCGTCCGCGCTCAGCGGCGCAGTGCGGTGCGAAGGTCGGGCGCTGCTGCTGCCGCTCGCCAGCCAGGCGGGAGCCGAGCGCGTCGACCTGCGGATCGAGGGGGACGGCCGCTATCGCGCCGCCGTGACCCTCCAGGCGAACGACGCAACCGCGCTCGCGCTCTTGGGCTCGCTCGGCTTCGTCCAAGGACCCGGCGGCTACGCCCTTTCGGTCGAGGGCCGCTTCTGATAGCCTTGACGCCGCCCGATCCCGCCCGCTAGGGGCCCGAGCTTCGCGGCGACCGTAGTTCAATTGGTTAGAGCGCCGGCTTGTGATGCCGGAAGTTGCGGGTTCAAGTCCCGTCGGTCGCCCCACCTTTCACCGCGAGCGGCACATGCGCTGGGGCTTCCCCGACTTCGACGACCATGAGGGCGTTCACCTGTTCACCGACCCGGCGTCGGGACTGCAGGCGGTGATCGCGATTCACTCGACGCATCTCGGGCCCGCGGCGGGCGGGGTGCGCTTCTGGCATTATGCCGACAGCGATCAGGCGATCACCGACGCGCTGCGGCTCTCACGGGGCATGAGCTTCAAGAATGCGATGGCCGGGCTGCCGATGGGCGGGGGCAAGGGCGTCGTCCTCGCCGCGGAGCCGGGCAGCGCCATCAGCGCAAGCCAGCTTGAGGCGTTCGGCCGCGCGGTCGAGTCGCTCGGCGGGCGCTACGTCACGGCGGAGGACGTCGGCATGTCGGAGGCGAGCATGAAGGTGATCGCCGCCCATACCCGCCACGTCTCCGGCCTGCCCGTGGCAGCGGGCAGCGCAGGCGGCGACCCGGGGCCGTATACCGCACGCGGCGTCTACCTCGGCGTCAAGGCGGCGGCGAAGCGGGGGCTCGGCGCGGACGACATGCGCGGCGTACGCGTCGCGATCCAAGGTGTGGGGTCGGTCGGCGGCGGAGTCGCGCGGCTGCTCGCGGCGGACGGCGCGGTGCTGACCCTCGCCGACGTCGACGCGCGTCGCGCGGAGGCGCTCGCGACCGAGCTGGGCGCGGAGACGGTAGGAGCGGATGCGATCCTGTCCGTCGACGCGGACCTCGTCAGCCCCAACGCGCTCGGCGCGATCCTGACCGAGCGCAGCATCGCCGCGCTCAAGGCGAAGGTGGTCGCAGGCGGCGCGAACAACCAGCTCGCGACCCGCGACGACGGCCGCCGCATCCACGAGGCGGGCGTGCTCTACGCGCCCGATTAC
>SXHP01000118.1 GCA_005773165.1 Sphingomonadales bacterium
GCCTGCGCCGCCCGCGCCCCCCGCTCCCCCGCGCGCGGCGTGGCGCAACAGCGCCCTTGCGGCGGCGCGCGCGGCGGAGGCGATGCGCGCGATGCCGACGATCGTCTCGGGTCCCTGCCGCCGCGAACTCGGCGGCGCGCTGTCCGCCGGATCGATGACGGTGACCCGCACGCAGGGCGGCAAGCGCGTCACGGTGATCTGCAGCGATCGGATCGCAGCGGCGGCGAAGCGCGCCGAACTCGCCGCGGTCGACGCCCGCAACGTGCACCGCGACGCGATGGCGGGCGCGCTCGAAGGGCTGCGGCTCACCCGCGAGAGCATGGCGAGCGGCCGCGGCTTCGAGCAGCTCACGCCCGAGCAGCGCGCCGGGGCGCTCAAGGGCATCGAAGCGGCGATCGCCGAGATGGAGCGCGAGTCGGCCCAGCGGAACTGAGCGGGTCATGGGGCGACCGGCGCGGCGCTTGCCTGACGCCGCGCCGGTCGCCATGGCCCGTCGTCATGGCAGACGATCCGCCCGGCACCCCCGTCCAGCTCGAGCCGCTGGTCGCGCGCGTCCTCGCCCCCAATCCTTCGCCTTACACCTTCACCGGCACGCAGACGCACCTCGTCGGCACGACCGACCTCGCGGTGATCGACCCCGGTCCCGACGACCCCGCGCACATCGAAGCGCTGCTCCGCGCGGTCGCCGGACGGCCTGTGCGCGCGATCCTGGTCACCCATCACCACCGCGATCACAGCCCCGCGACCCGCCCGCTTGCGCTCGCGACCGGCGCGCCGATCGTCGGGGCTGCGCCCACGCACCGGGCGGGCGAGGACGGCCGCGGCGACGCCGCGTTCGATCACGACTATGCGCCCGAACGGGTGCTCGGCGACGGCGAGAGGGTCGGCGGCGACGGCTGGACGCTGAGCGCGGTCGCGACGCCGGGGCATACCGCCAACCACCTCTGCTTCGCGCTCGCCGAGACGCAGGCGCTGTTCTCGGGCGATCACGTCCTGGGCTGGTCGACCTCGGTGGTGTCGCCTCCCGACGGCGACATGGGCGAATATATGGCGAGCCTCGACCGGCTGCTGCAGCGCGACGACCGGATCTATTACCCCGGCCACGGCGAGGCGGTGGACAATCCGCGGCGGCTGGTCCGCGGCATGCTCGGGCACAGGAAGCAGCGCGAAGGCCAGATCCTGCGCCTCGTCGCGCGCGACGCGCTCGCCGTGCCGGACATGGTCGCCCGCATGTACGCGGGGCTCGACGCCCGGCTGCTCGCCGCCGCGGAACGATCGGTGCTCGCGCACCTCGTCGACCTCGATCGCCGCGGGCTGGTGAGCGAGGACGAAGGCGCCTGGCGCGCGATGCGCCCCTGACAAGCGCCGCCGCGAACCCTATGTCGCTGGTCGACAAAGGAGATGCCGCGATGACCTTCAACCCCGGACACCTGCAGGGGATCGACCTGCGCGCCGACATCGATCGGCTGCGCAAGGAGCGCAACGCGGTGATCCTCGCGCATTATTACCAGAAGCCGGAACTGCAGGACATCGCGGACTTCGTCGGCGACAGCCTCGACCTCAGCCGCAAGGCGCAGGAGACCGACGCGGACGTGATCGCCTTCTGCGGGGTGCGCTTCATGGCGGAGACCGCCAAGATCCTGTCGCCGCAGAAGATCGTCGTGCTCCCCGACATGGACGCCGGGTGCAGCCTGGAGGATTCGTGCCCGCCCGAGCAGTTCGCGGCGTTCCGCGAGGCTCATCCCGATCACATCGCCTTGACCTACATTAATTGCTCGGCGGCGGTGAAGGCGCTGTCCGACGTGATCGTCACCAGCTCGTCGGCGGAGAAGATCCTCTCGCTGATCCCGCCTTCGCAGAAGATCATCTTCGGCCCCGACCGCAACCTTGGCGGCTATCTGGCGCGCAAGACCGGGCGCGACATGCTGCTGTGGCCCGGCGTGTGCATCGTCCATGAGGCGTTCAGCGAGACCGAGCTGCTCAAGCTCCGCGCCAGGCACCCCGACGCGCCGATCGCCGCACATCCGGAATGTCCGGCGGTGATCCTCGACCATGCCGATTACGTCGGCTCGACCCGCGGCATCCTGGAATATGCCCAGAGCATGCCAGGCGACACGCTGATCGTCGCGACCGAACCGCACATCATCCACCAGATGGAGAAGGCGGTCCCGCACAAGACCTTCATCGGCGCGCCCGGCGCGGACGGGAACTGCAATTGCAACATCTGCCCGTACATGGCGCTCAATACGATGGAGAAGCTCTACGTCGCCTTGCGCGATCTGGAGCCCAGGATCGAGATCGAGGAGAGCCTGAGGCTCAAGGCCAAGAAGAGCCTCGACGCGATGCTGGCGATGGCGAGCGGGACGGTGGGGCAGGGTGATCTGGGACCGGCTCGGGTAACGGGGGACTAGCGTCTCGATCGGGTTTCGTTAACCAACCCGTGCTACCGCCTTGCGTATGCGCAGCGAAGCAGAAGCCGGGATCGAGCGTGACCCGTTCGCCCTTACGTCCGGCTCGATGGCGCTTATCCTTCGCGGGTTCGACGTGGGTCGGTCGGTCATCGCCCTGCACGGGCCCGACGATGGCCTCCTGTACGCGAGCCAGGGCTTTCGCGAGCTGTATGACCTGCAGCCGGACGCCCGCACGTTCAACGACATCGTTCGCCACTGCCATGCGGCGCGGCGCGGTCCCAAGATCGACACCGATGACATCGAGGCCTGGCTGAAGATGGCTGGCGGCAAGCGCCGATCCCACGCCGACCGCGCCTTCGAAGTCGACTTCATCGACGGCCGCTACTTTTGGGCGCGCGAGATCACGTTCGACGGGGGGCACCTCCTGTTTACGATGCTCGATGTGTCGCATCTCAAGCAGTCCGAGCAGGCGCTGCGCGAGACGCGGGTGGCGGAGGCGCGGCAGGCGGGAATGATCGAGCTCGCGAACCGGTTCGAGGAGTCGATCGCGGTGACCGCCCGCGCCGTCTCCGAAGCCGCCCAGGCGACCGCACGCGCCGCGGCGGACATCGACCGCGCGACCGTCGACGCGAACCGGAACGCTTGCGCCGTCGAGAGCACCGTCGCCAGCGCCGCGTCCACCGTCGCCGAGGTGGCGCAGGCGACCCGGCACCTGACGACGTCGCTCGAGCACATCGCCGACAGCGTCTCCGCCCAGGTGGCGTCGGTGAGGAACGCCACCAGCGCCAGCCGTGGCAGCGGCGACGCGATGACCCAGCTCGAACGCCAGACCGACGCCATCGCGAGCTTTGTCGGCACCATCGACGCCATCGCCGGATCGAGCAGGATGCTCGCGCGCAACGCGACGAGCGAGGCGGCGCGTGCCGGCGAAGCC